>NZ_SOKV02000004.1:15759-169305 GCF_004407025.1 Paracoccus sp. DMF | reverse complement strand
GAAATCCCTCGACCAGCTGTTGCCGATGATCGACTAAGGGCGACACCGGGCAGAAAACAGGGGGCGGGCCATCGCGGCCCGCCCTTCGCGTTTTCCGGGTGCTAATAAGCGTCCAGCATGGACTTGACCACGTCGGTCGGCAGGGCGGGGTGCAGCGCCAGCTTGCGGGTTCGCTTGCCCCGGCGCGGGATCAGCAGCGCGCAGCGCGTGGCGATGGCATGGGAATGCTTGGCCGAGCCGGTGACGATGGCCCCCGCCCGCCAACGCGAATGCGGGCCGAACCGCAGCACGCTTTCGATGGCGCCGGGGACATAGCCCTCGGTTTCGGCCGAATCGATCAGCGCTTCACTGATGACGGGGGGCAGGTACATGGGCACGGCTACTCGGAAACTTAAAATTGGATACATCCAATTTGTTAGTCCGAGCCGGCGCGGATTTGTATCTGCCCTTTTGAACAGGTGTGCCATACAAGTTCAGCGCGTATGGCGCACCCGGCTTTCGTGCCTTGGTCGTATCGCGCCTAGGGCGTGATCAGGATCGGCGTGCCGTCGCGCACCATGGCATAGATGTCCTCGACCTCCTCGTCGCGCACGGCGATGCAGCCGGCGGTCCAGTCCTGCATGCGCTGCGACAGGGCGCGGCCCTCGGGGCCCTGGCCGTGGATGAAGATGTCGCCGCCCGGCGCCTTGCCCTGCGCCAGCGCGAAGGCGGTGTCGTTCGGGTTCGGATAGGACACGCCGACCGACAGGTGATAGCGGCTGTCGGGGTTGCGGCGGTCGATGTAGTAAAGCCCCTCCGGGGTCTTGCCGTCGCCCTCGAACTGCTTGTGGCCGAGGGGTTCGTTGCCAAGCCCGATGCGATAGGCCTTGAGCACGCTATTGCCGCTGAGCAGCAGCATCTGCCGCGCGCCCTTGTTCACCACGACCTGGGTCACCGGCGGACCGGAATAGGTCTTGAACTTGCTGGGCCCGCAGGCGGCAAGCCCCAGCAAAAGCGCAATGGCGACGATACGGCCCAGCCAGCCCATGTGATGCCCCTCGATCGGTGTTTTGCGGCATTTTGCCTGTCCTGCGGGTGACGGGCAATCCGCCGGCGGTTCACGAAATCCTGATGCGGCTGCCCGTGCGGGTGGCAGAATTGCCAGAGCCGGCGCGCGCCTTGGGCTTTCGGCTTGCGGGAAATCCGGCTGCGGCTAAACATGCCGCCATGAACGACGAAGACGAACACCCGCTGCGCTATGCGCTGGTCAACGAGCTGCACGCCCGGCCCTCGCCGCGGCTCAAGGCGCCCTGCACGGCCGTCTTCCTGGCGGTGAAGGAGCCGCGCGACGCGGCGAACCGCGACCGCGCCCGCGACGTGGCGCATCTGGCCGAGCTTTGCGCCCGCCACGGCGCGCCCAGCCCCGACACCAGCGCCGGCCATTACACCGCGCAGCTGGGCCGGCATCAGCTGCGCTGGGAAAGCCATACCGAATTCGTGACCTATGCCGCCTTCGCGCCCGGCCTGCCGCCACGGCCTTTCGACCCTTCCGCCGGCGCCATCTTTCCCGAGGACTGGCAGCATCACGCCCCGGGCAAGCGCATCGCGGCGGTGATGATCCAGGTCGATTTCCTGCCCGAGGATCCGGCCGCCATCATGCCGCGGCTGCGCGAATGGTTCGCGGCCGACAGCCTAGCCTCGGTCTGGGTGCTGGAAGAGGCGGCGGTGGTCGCGGGCGATTTCCGCATCGATCCCGACGGCTGGATGCGCTTCGCGCTGTTCGTGAAGCCCGGGACGCAATCGGGCCGCATCGGCCGCATCGTGCAGCGGCTGACCGACCTGGAAACCTATCGCGCCATGTCCATGCTGGGCCTGGGCGGCGCGCGCCAGCTGACGCAGCAGCTCAATGCGCTGGACCCGCAGCTCAACGACATCCTGCAGGGCATGGCCGACGAGAGCCGGCCCGCCGACGCGGTGCTGCACGAGCTGCTGACGGTCTCGGCCCGGCTGGAGCGCACGGCGACGCAGCAGGCGTTCCGCTTTGGCGCCACCGCGGCTTACGAGGCGATCGTGATGGACCGCGTCGCCTCGCTGCGCGAGTCGCGCTTCATGGGCGGGCAGATGCTGACCGAATTCATGGCGCGACGCTATCATCCCGCCATGCGCACCGCGAAATCGGCCGAGAAACGGCTGGCGGCAATGGTCGACCGCAGCGAGCGCGCGGGCGAACTCTTGCGCACCCGGGTCGACGTGCAGCGCAGCGCCCAGAACCAGGAGCTGATGGAGCGCATGGACCGGCGCGCCGACCTGCAGCTGCGGCTGCAGCACACGGTCGAGGGCCTGTCGGTGGTGGCGATCAGCTATTACGCCGTGGGCCTTCTGGGCTATGCGCTATATCCGGTCGCCCATGCGCTGCATGTCGACAAGGCGGTGATGGTCGCGGCGCTGACGCCGCTGGTCGTCGCCGGCGTCTGGCTGGCCATGCGCCGCATCAAGGCCCGGCTGCATGCCGGCGGTCACTGATTTCACCACGAAGGAGCCCATCTTGAAAACCATCCTGCTGCTTGGCGCCATGCTGGCGCTGTCGGGTTGCAACGTGCCGCTGGTTCCGCTGGTCTGATGGCGGGGGCGTTGCAGATGTATGGGTTGGCGCATTGCTCGACCTGCCAGAAGGCGCAGGCCGAGCTTGAGGCTCAAGGCTGGCAGGTCGAATTTCGCGATGTCGCCAAGGCGCCACTGGACGAGGCCGAATGGCAGCGGATGATCGCCGATTTCGGCGAGAAGCTGGTCAACCGCGCCAGCCTGACCTGGCGCGGCATGTCCGAGGCGGAACGCGCCGGCACGCCCCTGCAGATGCTGTCGGCGAAACCCTCGCTGATGAAGCGGCCGGCGATTGTCGCGGGCGATCTGCACCTGCTCGGCTGGACCGCGAACGTCAAGCGCGCCTTGGGAGTCGCCGCCTAGGGGCACCCTTCACTGGAACGTCACGGCAGGATGGGTATTTGGGCAACGAAGAAAACCAAGGCCGCGCCCCGCCTTCTTTGTTTCTTAAATACCCAAATGCCGAGTCTGCGCTCAGGGCGCGGCGTCCGCCCTGTTGGTCGCCGCTTTCGGCAAAGCCATCCGGGCGGTGACGGCCGAGGTAAAGGCGTCGCCCGGATCCCGCCGCAGGACGGCTTGCCCGCCGCCTGCGCGCAGGCTGTCGACGGTGCGGCGGTAATCGCCCTCGTCCAGCGCGCCCGAGGGCGAGAGCAGCGGCCCGATGGCCTCGATCATCGCCGCTTGGCGGCGCAGCGCGCCTGCGTCGGGGTCCGGGCCCAGGATCAGCCCGGCGGCGGCTTCGGGATCGGCCACGGCCTCATGCCAGCCCTTCATGCTGGCGCGCAGGAAACGGGCCAGCCGGTCCTGTGCCTGCGGGTCGGACAGGGTGGCGGGCAGGGCATAGAGCCCGTCCTCCAGCGTCGCGGCGCCCTCGGTTGCCGGGTCCAGCACCACCAGCCCGTCGCCCGGCAGCGGGTCATAGGCCAGCGTGGTCGCGCAGGCGGCCTGGCGGTGGCGCAGCATCTCGACCGCCGCCGGCCATTGCCCCAGCAGCGCCACGCCCGAAAGACTGTCGTCGGGCTTCAGTCCCAGCCGGTTGAGCCAGGCCAGCAGCGGATAGTCCGCGCCGCGAAACGGGCTCGCGACGGTCTTGCCGCGCAGGTCGGCGGCAGTCGCGACGCCGCTGTCGCGGGTGCAGGTCAGCCGCAATGCCGGCTTGGCGAGGATCTGCGCGACATTCACCACCGGCAGGCCGTTTTCGCGCGCGACCAGCGCCATAGGCATCCATTCGACCGTCGCCTCGGCCGCGCCGCGCGCCAGCGACTCGAAGGGCGGCGCGTCATCGGCCGGCAGCAGCGTGACCTGAAGCCCCTCGGCCGCGTAATGCCCGCGCGCCTGCGCCAGCAGGAAGCCGGCCGATTCCGCCAGCGCCGGGCCGCGCAGCTGCACGGTCAGGGCGTCGGCCCGGGCGGCAAGCGGCGCGAGCAGGGCGATCAGCAGGGAAAGAACACGCAGTTTCATCGCCGGCCATGGTTAGACGGCCGGCCCGCGCCGCGCAAGCAAAGCCCGCCGCACGAAACCGCGAGGGTCAGTTGCGGGAATAGACGTCCTCGTAGCGCACGATGTCGTCCTCGCCCAGGTAGACGCCGGTCTGCACCTCGATCAGCACCATCGGCACCTTGCCGGGGTTCTCCATCCGGTGCACGGCGCCCAGCGGCACATAGATCGACTGGTTTTCCGTCACCAGCGTCACCGTCTCGTCCACCGTCACCCGGGCGGTGCCCGAAACGACGATCCAGTGCTCGGAACGGTGGAAATGCGATTGCAGCGACAGGGCCGCGCCGGGGTTCACGACGATGCGCTTGACCTGGAAGCGGTCGGCCAGGGCCAGGGTCTCGAACCAGCCCCAGGGACGGTGGTCGCGCAGGAAGCTTTCCGCCTGGCGCGCACCCTTGGATTTCAGCGCCGAGACCGCCTTCCTGACCTCTTGCGCGCGGTCCATGCCGGCGACCAGCACCGCGTCATTGGTGGCGACCACCATCACGTCCTGCAGGCCGATGCCCACGACCTCGATACCCTCGTCCTGCGAGCGCAGGAGCACGTTGTCGCAGTCGATGGCGGTCGAGCGGTCGTCGGTGACGGCACCGCGTTCGGCCGGGGCGGCGTCCTGCGTCTCGCGCCAGACCGCGTCCCAGCCGCCGAGGTCGGACCAATGGCCCGAGAAACGGACCACCGACAGGTTCGCGGCCTTTTCCAGCACGGCATAGTCGATCGACAGGTCGGGCAGCCGGTCCCAGGGCTCGGGCGCGAGGCGCAGGAAACCCAGATCCGGCCGCGCCTCGGTCAGCGCCGCCTGGACCGGGGCCAGGTATTCGGGGGCGTGGGCCTTGAAGGCCTCGATCATGGTCCGGGCCGAGAACAGGAAAATCCCCGCGTTCCACAGGAAATTGCCCTGCGCGATCATCCGGGCGGCATTCTCGGCATCGGGCTTTTCGACGAAGCGCTTCAGCGTGACCGGGCCTTCGCCGGCCGCCTCGGCCTCCATATAGCCATAGCCGGTCTCGGCGCGGGTCGGCGTGATGCCAAAGGTGACGATGCGGCCGGCCTGCGCGGCTGGCAGACCCAGGTCGACGGCGCGGCCGAAGGCCTCGGCATCCGGCACGACATGGTCCGAGGGCGCGACCAGCAGCACCGCCTCGGGATCGGTCTCGGCCGCCGTCAGCGCCGCGGCCAGGATCGCCGGCGCGGTGTTGCGGCCCGAGGGCTCGATCAGGATCGCTGCCGGCGCGATGCCGATCTGGTCCAGCTGCTCGGCCACGATGAAGCGGAAATCGGCGTTGGTCATCACCAGCGGCGCGGCGTAGCGGGCGCCCGACAGCCGGCGGGCCGAGGCCTGGAACAGGCTCTCCTCGCCGATCAGCGGGGCGAATTGCTTGGGAAAGCTCTTGCGCGACACCGGCCAGAGCCGCGTGCCCGAGCCTCCGGCCAGAAGAACGGGGGTAATCGTCATGAAATCAACTCCAAGGCGCAAGGCGGTCCCTCGCCGGATAGCATGGCCGCGGCCCGCCGGTAAACCTGACCTTTCAATAGCCCCGCATCGGGTCCACGCGGTAGAGCAGCGGCGCGCCCCGCATGGCGCGGCGCAGATTTTCGGCCGCGACGGCGGCGGCGCTTTCGGGCCGGGTCTCGGCCGAGACATGCGGCGTGACGGTGACGCCGGGATGGCGCCAGAACGGGTGATCCGGGGGCAGGGGCTCTTGCCGGAACACGTCGAGCACCGCATGGGCGATATGCCCCGAGTCGAGCGCCGCCAGCAGGGCCGTTTCGTCGATCAGCGTGCCGCGCCCGGCGTTGATGATCGCGGCGCCCGCCGGCAGCAGCGCCAGCCGTTCGGCGTCGAGCAGGTCGCGGGTCTGGGGCGTGTCGGGCAGCAGGCAGATCAGGATCTCGGCCCGGGCCAGCGCCCGGGGCAGGTCGGGTCCGGCCAGAACCTCGATCCCCGGCACGGCGCGGCCGGAATGCGACCAGCCGGTGACGCGGAAGCCAAGCCCGGCCAGCGCCGCCGCCGCGGCCCGGCCCAGCTCGCCCATGCCCAGCACCGTCACCTGCCGCGCGCTGGCCAGCGGCGGCGTCACGGCGTTGCGCCAGACGCCGTCCTGGGCATAGCGGTCCATGCCCAGATGCGCCCGCAGCGCCCAGCCGGTGCAATATTCCGCCATGCCCTGCGCCAGCCCCGGATCGACCATGCGGCACAGGGGCTGGGTCAGGGTCGGGTTGGTGACGATGCGCTCGACCCCGGCCCAGAGGCTTTGCACCACGCGGGCGCGGGTGAAGGGCGAAAAGTCCAGCGCCGCGCCGCCCTCGGGGTAGCCCGGGGCATAGATCAGCGCGTCGAAACCGCCCGGGTCGCCGTCGCGGCAAAGTGCCATCTCGGGGCAGGCGGCGCGCAGGGTGGGGGCCCAGGCGTCCCACAGCCGGGCGGGGGCGGCGAACAGCACCTTCATCCGCGGGGCCTGTGCACATGCGCCGATTGCAGGATGCCGAAACCCATCAGCAGGATCATCAGCGAGGTCCCCCCATAGCTGACCAGCGGCAGGGGCGAGCCTTTGGCGGGCAGCATCCCCATGACCGTGGCCATGTTGATCGAGAAATACAGAAAGAACGTCCCGGCGATGCCGATGGTCAACAGGCTGGCGAAACGGTCGCGGTTGGTCAGCGCCGAATGCAGGCAGAAGCCCAGGATCAGCACGTAAAGCGCCAGAAGCGAGCCGGCGCCGACAAAGCCGAATTCCTCGGCCAGCGAGGTGAAGATGAAGTCGGTGTGCTTTTCGGGCAGGAAGTTCAGCCGCGACTGCGTGCCCTGCATGAAGCCGCGCCCCGACCAGCCGCCCGATCCCAGCGCGATCTGCGCCTGGGCGATGTTGTAGCCCGCGCCCAAGGGGTCGGAGCTGGGATCGAGGAAAGTGTCGATGCGCTTGAACTGGTAGTCGTGCAAGAGCTGCCAGTCGGTGCCCCGGCTCTCCATCACCGCGGTGACGCTGGCGACGACGATGGCGATGACGGCGGCGAAATACCACAGGCTGACGCCGGCCGCGAACATCACGATGCCGCCCCCGGCGATCAGCATGATCGAGGTGCCGAGGTCGGGCTGCATCAGCACGAGGCCGGTCGGCAGCAGGATCAGCAGCACCGGGATCAGCACCCAGAACGGGCGCGAGACCTTTTCGACCGGCAGCCAGTCGTAATAGGCGGCCAGCGTCATCACGAAGGCGATCTTGGTCAGCTCGGAGGGCTGGATGCGGATCGGCCCCAGCACCAGCCAGCGTTGCGCGCCCATGCCGATGTCGCCCATGATCTCGACCAGCACCAGCAAGAGCACGCAGATCACATAGGAGATCACCGAGATCGAGCGCCAGAACCAGATCGGCACGAAGGCCAGGGCGAACATCAGCACCATGCCGGCGGCGAACCGCTCCATCTGCGGCATGGCCCAGCGGTCGATATCGCCGCCCGAAACCGAATAAAGCATGAGGAAGCCGATGCAACTAACGGCTGTCACAAGGAAAACCAGCGGCCAGTTCAGGTGCAGGATCTTGCGCCAGCCACTCGGCACCTGGGCGACGGGATAGTTCAGATAGCTCATCGCTCAGGCTTTCGCGCGTGTCTCGGCCGGGCGGGCAGAGGGGGCCAGGTTCATCTTGGACCAGATCTCCTGCACCTTGGCGCGGGTGCCGTCGTCGGGATAGGCGGAGATCGGCGGCAGGCCGCCGGCCAGCGCGTAAAGCAGGATGTCGCGGGCGATGGGGCCGGCGACCGCACCGCCGCCGCCGCCATGCTCGACCACCACCGAGACCGCATAGCGCGGCCTGTCGAAGGGTGCGAAGCAGACGAAAAGCGCGTGGTCGCGGCGATTCCAGGGCAGCTGGTCGTTCGAGATCACGCCGCGCGCGCGTTCGGCAGCGGTGATGTTGCGCACCTGGCTGGTGCCGGTCTTGCCGGCCATCTGCCATTCCGGCGCGATGATGCGGGCGCGGCGCGCGGTGCCGTGGCTGCTGTTCATCACCGCATCCATGCCGCCGCGCGCGGTGCGCAGGTGCAGCGGGTTGATGCCCAGCTCGGGCCATTCCGGCACCGGCTCGGGCACGCCGTCGATGGCCTTGACCAGCCGGGGCGAGACCGCGCGCCCGGTCGCCACCCGCGCCGTCATCACCGCCAGCTGCAGGGGCGAGGCCAGCACATAGCCCTGGCCGATCGAGGCGTTGATGGAATCGCCGACCTGCCATTCCTGGCCGTAGCGTTCCCGCTTCCAGGCGCGGTCGGGGGCGATGCCTTCGGTGATGGCCGACATCGGCAGGTCGTGCTTGACGCCGATGCCCAGCTTGCGCGCCATGGCGGCGATGCGGTCGATGCCGACGCGCTGCGCCAGCTCATAGTAGTAGACGTCGCAGGACCGCTCGAGGCTTTGCACCGCATCGACCATGCCGTGGCCGCCCCGGCTCCAGCAATGGAACTTGCGGCCGGCGACCTGCAGCGAGCCCGGGCAGAAGAAGCGCGAGCCGGGGTTGATGACGCCCGATTCCAGCCCGGCCAGCAGCGTGACCATCTTGAAGGTCGAGCCGGGCGGATAGGCGCCCTGCACGGTCTTGTCGGCCAGCGGCCGGTGGTCGTGGTTCATCAGCATCCGATAGTCCGGCCCCGAGATGCCGCGCACGAACTTGTTCGGATCGAACACCGGCGAGGAAGAGATCGCCAGGATATCGCCATTGGTCACGTCGATGACCACGGCCGCCGCGCTTTCCTCGCCCAGCCGCTGGGTGGCGAAATTTTGCAAGCCGGCGTCCAGCGTGGTCTGCACGGTGGCGCCCTGCTGGCCCTCTTGCCGCGACAGCTCGCGCATCTCGCGCCCGGCACTGTTGACCTCGACCCGGCGGGCGCCGGCCTTGCCGCGCAGCGCCTCTTCCAGCTTCGCCTCCATGCCGACCTTGCCCAGCTGGAACTCGGGCAGGCGCAGCACGGGGTCCGGGTTCTCGATCTTCGAAAGGTCGTAATCCGAGACCGGGCCGACATAGCCCAGCACATGCGAGAAATCGCCGCCGCGCGGATAGCTGCGCGACAGGCCCGATTCCGGGGTGACGCCGGGCAGGGCGGGGGCATTGAGCGCGATCGAGGAGAATTCGGACCAGCTGAGCCGGTCGGCGACCATGACCGGGGTGACGGCGCTGCGCTTGCGGATCTCTTCCAGGATCTCGGCGGCCTGGCGGTCGGTCATCGGGATGATGCGGCGCAGCCGGGCGATGACGGCGGACACGTCGCCCGCCTCTTCGCGGGTCAGGGTGACGCGGTAGTTCTGTTCGTTGCCGGCGATGATGGTGCCGTGGCGGTCGAGGATCAGCCCGCGCGCCGGCGGCAAGAGCCGGATCTTGATCGAGTTCCCGTCCGACAGCATGCGGTATTCGTCGGCATGCTCGATCTGCATCGAGCGCAGCTTCAGCCCCAGGACCGAGACGACGGCGGCCTGGATCACCCCCAGCATCAGCACGCGCCGGGTGATGGAACGGCTGCTTTCGACGATCTCGCGGTCGGATTTGCGCATCAGCGGGCCCTCGCGTCGCGGTCGGCGGTGCTGCGCGGCAGGCCCAGCCCCCAGGCGGCCAGCCCCGCGACCAGCGGATAGGCGGCGGTGGTGGCGATGAATTGCAGCATGGCCTGGCCCAGCGGCGGCGGGGACAGGAAGAAGGTCGTCAGCACAAAGCGATAGGCCAGCATCATCAGCGCCAGAAGCATGGTCACCCGCAGCCATTCAACCATGAATGGCAACTCGCGCCAACGGTGCTCGCGCTTTCGTGCGGCCTCGGTGCCCAGCACGGCGATGGCGGCGGCAAGGCCGATGGGACGCATGAGCAGGATGTCCTCGATCAGGTAGAGCGCGGCGATGGTCAGCACCGGCACCTGTTCGGGCCGGCGCAGCACCCAAAGCAGCGTCAGGCACAGCCCCAGGTCCGGGCCGGGCCAGACCACGCGGCCCGGCGCCAGCGGCAAAAGCCGCCAGAACAGGATCGCCAGGAACAGCGCCACGTAAAGCGCCTGTCCCAGGATTCGCCGGCGCCGGCCCGGATCAATCATTCGCAACCTCGGGCTCGGCCGCGGCGGGCGGGACTTCGGCATCGGCGCGCGCGGCATCAAGGTCCATGACCGGCGGCATCGGCGGGCCGATGAAATCGCTTGGCGGCGGCGGGATCAGCAGGCCGGTGTCGGGCAATTGCTCGGCCGGGTGGCTGCGCAGCACGCGCAGGAATTCGAGCCGGCCGTAATCGGCCGCCAGCCGCACCCGCATCCGGCCGTCGTTGGCCAGCGCCAGCTGCCCGACCAGCAGCCCGGCCGGGAACACACCGCCGTCGCCGGAACTGACCACGCGGTCTCCGGGGCGGATGTTTTCCGGGCTTTCGATGAAATCCAGCGCCGGCAGGGCCGTGTTGTCGCCGGTCAGCAGCGCATGCTGCCCCGAGGGCAGGATCGTCACCGGGATCCGGCTGGTCGGGTCGGTCAGCAGCATGACCCGGCTGGTGGTCTGCCCCAGGCCCGAGATGCGCCCGACCAGCCCCAGCCCGTCCATGGTCGCCCAACCGTCCAGGATGCCGTCGCGCGCGCCGACGTTCAGCAGCACCGACTGGCGAAAGGCCGTGCCGCTGTCGGTCATCACCACGCCCGAGACCGAGGTCAGCGCCGGGTCGATGCGCACGTTGTTCTGCGCCAGCAGCTTGGCGTTTTCCTGTTCCAGCTGCACCGCGGCCTCTTTCCAGGCCGACATCTTCTGCAGCTCGCGCCGCAGTTCCTGGTTCTGCTCGTAGAGCCGGGAATAGGACTGGAAGCCCGCAACCATGCGCGACAGCTTGGTCACCGGCACCATGGCCCAGTCGAAGCTGGGCACGAAACGGTCGATGAAGGCCGCCCGCATCCGCTCGGCCCGCGGGCTGTCGATCTGCCAGAACAGAAAGACCGCCAGCAGCAGCAGAACCAGCAGCGACACCAGGATGCGGCGGACCGGAGCCGCGTAGTCGGGGCCCTTGCGCGCCATGATCCGCGGGTCAGCTGTCGTAGTCGATGACGTGGCGCAGCTGCTTCTCGAACTCCAGCGCCTTGCCGGTGCCCAGGGCGACGCAGCTCATCGGCTGGTCGGCCAGGCTGATCGACAGGCCGGTCTGCTCGCGCAGCGCCAGGTCCAGCTCGCCCAGCATGGCGCCGCCGCCGGTCAGCATCACGCCGCGGTCGACGATGTCGGCGGCGAGGTCCGGGGGCGTCGCCTCCAGCGCCACCATCACCGCCTCGCAGATCTGCTGCACCGGCTCGGCCAGGGCCTCGGCGACCATGGCCTGGGTGATCTCCATCTCCTTGGGGATGCCGTTCAGCAGGTCGCGGCCGCGCACCATGATGGTGGCGCCGCGCCCGTCGTCGGGCATGCGGGCGGTGCCGATCTGGGTCTTGACCCGTTCGGCGGTGGAATCGCCGATCAGCAGGTTGTGGTTGCGGCGCAGATAGTTGATCAGCGCGTCGTCCATGCGGTCGCCGCCGATGCGGACGGAACGCGCATAGACCACGTCGCCCAGGGACAGCACCGCGACCTCGGTGGTGCCGCCGCCGATGTCCACGACCATGCTGCCGGTCGGCTCGGTGATCGGCATGCCGGCGCCGATGGCGGCGGCGATGGGCTCGGCGATCAGCCCGGCGCGGCGGGCGCCGGCGGACAGCACCGACTGCCGGATGGCGCGCTTTTCCACCGGGGTCGCGCCATGCGGCACGCAGACGATGACCTTGGGCTTCGAGAAGCTGGTGCGCTTGAACACCTTCTTGATGAAATGCTTGATCATCTCCTCGGCGCTGTCGAAGTCGGCGATCACGCCCTCGCGCATCGGCCGGATGGCCTCGATGCTGCCGGGCGTGCGGCCCAGCATCAGCTTGGCGTCCTCGCCCACGGCCAGGACCTGCTTCTTGCCGTCCTTGACGTGATAGGCCACGACCGAAGGCTCGTTCAGGATGATGCCCTTGCCCTTGACGTAGATCAGCGTGTTCGCGGTCCCGAGGTCGATTGCGATGTCGGTGGAAAACAACCCGCCAAAGGCCATGATGACTACCCCTTCTGCCGTCCCTGCCATGACGGCGGTTCGCCGTCGTTTGCCGACGGCCATTGCCCGATTGCCCCGATGAGTCGCCCCGCCGAAGGTGCGCGACATATAGGCCGAGCCCTGTCCGGGGAAAACCCGTAAATTTTTATGCGGCGCGGGCTTGGGCGGGCTTTCGCGGGCGTCCCGCGCTTGACCGCGCCGGCCCCGGTGCCTAGCCTGCCTCGGGCTCGGTTGGCGGGGAAAGGGCAGGGATTGCGGGACGATATCGTGGGGATCTGCCGGTTTTCCTTTCTTGGGAAATGCGACTGGGCCGAGACGACGGGCAAGGACGGCAATACCGCCGAGACCATGGCCCGGCGCCGCGCCATGCTTTACGCGCCCGAGCGCCTGGCCCGGCGCTTCGCCGCCTTCGAGCGGCTCTGCCTGCCCTCGATCCGGGCGCAGACCGATGCGGATTTCAGCTTCTGGCTGCTGACCTCGCCCGAACTGCCGGCCGAGTGGCTCGCCCGGCTGCGCGGGCTTTGCGCCGACCTGCCGCAGGTCCGGATCATCGTCTCGGACAGCCGCGACACCCAGGACGCGCTGCGCCAGCCGCTGTTGCAGGCGGCCGAGGCGGCGGGGCGACCGGTGATCCAGTTCCGCGTCGACGATGACGACGCCTTCTCGCGCCATCACGTCGCCCGGCTGCGCCGCCATGCCCGCCGCTTCGCCGACCTGCCGGCCTTCGCCATCAGCTATCCGCAGGGCCTGGTCTTCGGCAGCTACGAGGGCGAGCCGGTCAGCTTCTGGCGCGCGCACCAGCCCTTCATCGGCGCCGGCGCCGCGGTGCGGATGCGGGGACCGGGGCGCAGCATCTATGCCTTCAACCATTTCCAGCTGCCCAAGCACTTCCCGGGCCTGACCGACGTGCGCGGGCTCGGCTATGTGCAGACCCGCTGGGACGAGGGCGATTCGGTCGCGACTATCTGGGCCAAGTTCCCGAAATGGTTCCAGCCGCTGACGGCCGAGGCATTCCAGCGCGACCTGGCCGAGGATTTCCCCTTCCTGCAAGGGCTCGACCTGGGCTTCGTCGAAAGGAAAGGGGCGGCCTGACGCCGCCCCCGATCATCGTTTGCAGACGCCTTTTTAGTGCGAATACATGCTGACCTGCTTGGCATCGGCGCCTTCGCCGACCATCTCGCGCCGCACCTTCAGCCGGTTCAGCGCCCCGACATAGGCCTTGACGCTGGCCAGGATGGTGTCGGTATCGGCGGCCTGGCCGGTGACGACGCGACCCTCCTCCTCCAGCCGCACGCTGACGGTGGCCTGGGCATCGGTGCCTTCGGTCACGGCATGGACCTGGTACAGCTGCAGCCGGGCGCCATGCGGCCAGATCGCCTTGACCGCGTTGAAGCAGGCATCGACCGGGCCGTCGCCGGTGGCATGCACGGCTTTCTCCTCGCCGCCGACGCTCATGGTCAGGTCGGCCGATTGCCCATCGCTGCCGCAGACCACGCGCAGGTGCTTGACCTGCAGATAGTCGTCCTCGGTATTGGCGGCGCTGTCCTGCATCAGGGCGACCAGGTCGTCGTCGTAGATCTCCTTCTTGCGGTCGGCCAGGGCCTTGAAGCGCACGAAGACGTCCTTCAGTTGGTTGTCGCCGACGTCATAGCCCAGGTCGCGCAGCTTGGCGCGCAGCGCGGCGCGGCCCGAGTGCTTGCCCATGGCGATATTGGCCTCGTTCAACCCGATGTCAGCGGGGCGCATGATCTCGAAGGTCTCGACGTTCTTCAGCACGCCGTCCTGGTGGATGCCGGATTCGTGCAGGAAGGCGTTCTTGCCGACGATGGCCTTGTTCGGCTGCACGACAAAGCCCGAGGCCTGCGCCACCCGCCGCGACAGGCCCATGATCTTGGTGGTGTCGATGCCGGTGGTGAAGGGCATGATGTCGTGGCGCACCTTCAGCGCCATCACCACCTCCTCCAGCGCGGTATTGCCGGCCCGTTCGCCCAGCCCGTTGATGGTGCATTCGATCTGGCGGGCGCCTGCCTCGACCGCGGCCAGGCTGTTCGCCGTCGCCATGCCCAGGTCGTTGTGGCAATGGGTGGCAAAGATCACCTCGTCGGCGCCCGGTACCCGCTCCAGCAGCATGCGGATCAGCGCGGCGCTTTCGCGCGGCGCGGTATAGCCCACGGTGTCGGGGATATTGATGGTGGTGGCGCCGGCCTTGATGGCGATTTCCACCACGCGGCACAGATAGTCATGCTCGGTCCGCGTCGCGTCCATCGGCGACCATTGCACATTGTCGCACAGGTTGCGGGCATGGGTCACGGTCTCGTGGATGCGCTCGGCCATCTGGTCCATGTCCAGGTTCGGAATGGCGCGATGCAGCGGCGAGGTGCCGATGAAGGTGTGGATGCGCGGCCGCTTGGCGTGTTTCACCGCCTCCCAGCAGCGGTCGATGTCGGGGAACTGGGCGCGGGCCAGGCCGCAGATGGTGCTGTTCTGCGCGCGCCGCGCGATCTCGGACACGGCGGCGAAATCGCCCTCCGAGGCGATGGGGAAGCCCGCCTCGATCACATCCACGCCCATCTCGTCCAGCATCTGGGCGATGTCCAGCTTTTCCTGGTGGGTCATGGTGGCGCCGGGCGACTGCTCGCCGTCACGCAGGGTGGTGTCGAAGATCAGGACGTGATTCTTGTCGGTCATGGCTGTCGGTCTTTCTTACGCATGAATCGTTGCTCGTTCGTGAAACCGGGCACGAACCAGACTGAGCGGCGGCCCGGAAGACCCGCTCAGCGCAGCGTAAGAAGAAGCAGACCGCGGGATTGCATGCCAAAGGCCGCGCCGTCCTGCGCGTCCCCGATACCGGCAATGATCTGTCGCATCCGAGTCATGCCGGGACTATAAGCGCGCCGCCCCGCGCTTGAAAAGACCGAAAATTCCCCCGCGCCGCGCCGATACCGGGCTTCTTTGCTCCCCAAAATACCCATGCAACCGCGACACCGACGCCGGAGGTCCGCAATTTCACCGTTTCCCAAATACTCGAAAGGACGCTAGAGCGCCCGCCAGCCGATGTCGCGGCGATAGAATCCGCCGGGCCAGTCGATCGCATCCGCCAGGGCATAGGCCCGTTCATGCGCCTGGGCCAGCGTCGCACCGCGCCCGGTCGCCGCCAGCACCCGACCGCCCGTCGCAACCAGCGCGCCGTCCTGGCGCGCGGTGCCGGCATGAAACACCATGCGGCTCGAATCCTCGGGCAGGGCCTCCAGCCCGCGGATCTCGCTGCCCTTCTCATAGGCGCCGGGATAGCCTTTCGCCGCCAGCACCACGGTCAGGGCATGGTCTTCGGCCCAGGTGACGCTGGCATCGCGCAAGCGGCCCTCGGCGCAGGCCAGGATCAGGTCCAGCGCCTGCGCGCCCAGCCGCATCATCAGCACCTGGCATTCCGGGTCGCCGAAACGGACGTTGTATTCGACCAGCCGGGCGCGGCCGTCCTCGATCATCAGCCCGGCATAGAGCACGCCCTGGAACGGCGTGCCCCGCCGCGCCATCTCGGCCACGGTCGGGCGCACGATCTCGGCCATGACCGCGTCCTGGATCGCCTGGCTCAGCACCGGAGCCGGGGAATAGGCGCCCATGCCGCCGGTGTTCGGCCCGCTGTCGCCCTCGCCCACGCGCTTGTGGTCCTGCGCGGTGCCGATGGGCAGGCAGTCCGTGCCGTCGCAGAGGATGAAGAAGCTCGCCTCCTCGCCGGCCATGAATTCCTCGATCACCACCTCGGCCCCGGCCGCGCCGAAGGCACCGCCAAAGGCGTCGTCCACGGCGGCGATGGCCTCGGCTTCGGTCATGGCGACGGTGACGCCCTTGCCGGCGGCCAGCCCGTCGGCCTTGATGACGATCGGCGCGCCCTGCGCCCGCACATAATCCCGCGCCGGCCCGGCCGCGTCGAAGCGCGCCCAAGCGGCGGTCGGCGCGCCGCAGGCGTCGCAGACCGCTTTGGTGAAGCTTTTCGAGGCTTCCAGCATCGCCGCCGCCTTCGAGGGACCAAAGACCAGCAGCCCCGCCGCGCGCAGATCGTCCGCGACCCCGGCGGCCAGCGGGGCCTCGGGACCGACGATCACCAGGTCGATGGCATTCTCCTCGCAAAAGCCGATCACGGCGGCGCCGGACAGGATGTCCAGATCCGCCAGCCGGGCCAGGGGTTCCATCCCGGCATTGCCCGGGGCGACGAACAGCCGGTCGCATTTCGGATTTTGCCGCACTGCCCAGGCCAGCGCATGTTCGCGCCCGCCGCTGCCAAGGATCAGGATGTTCATGCGCGCCCCTTCCGCTGCCTGCCGCCTTCTAGGAAGCGCGGCCCCCCGGATCAAGCCTTGATCCCGCGGCCCGCCCGCGCCAGAACCAGAGCCATGGACCTGATCGACGACGCCGCCGCCAGCAATGCCCATGAGTTCACCGTTTCCGAGATCTCGGGGGCGATCAAGCGCACGCTCGAGGACCAGTTCGGCCGCGTCCGCGTGCGCGGCGAGATCGGCCGCGTCTCGCGCCCGTCCTCGGGGCACCTGTATTTCGATCTGAAGGACGAGCGCGCCTGCATCGCCGCCGTGACCTGGAAGGGCCAGGCCGCGCGCCTGTCCACCCGACCCGAGGAAGGCATCGAGGTCATCGCCACCGGCCGGCTGACCACCTTTCCCGGCCAGTCGAAATACCAGCTGATCGTCGACGAGATCGAGCCTGCGGGCGCCGGTGCGCTGATGATGATGCTGGAAAAGCGCCGCAAGGCGCTGGCGGCCGAGGGGCTCTTCGACGAATCGCGCAAGCGGCCGCTGCCCTATCTGCCGCGGGTGATCGGCGTCGTCACCTCGCCCTCGGGCGCGGTGATCCGCGACATCCTGCACCGGCTGCGCGACCGCTTCCCGACCCGGGTGCTGATCTGGCCGGTGGCGGTACAGGGCCAGGACTGTGCGCCGCAGGTCACGGCCGCCATTCGCGGCTTCAACGCGCTGGACCCGGCCGGCCCGATCCCGCGCCCGGACCTGCTGATCGTCGCCCGCGGCGGTGGCAGCCTCGAGGATCTCTGGGGCTTCAACGAGGAATTGGTGGTGCGCGCCGCCGCCGAAAGCGCCATTCCACTGATCTCGGCCGTCGGGCATGAAACCGACACCACGCTGATCGATTTCGCTTCGGACCGCCGGGCGCCGACGCCGACGGCGGCCGCCGAAATGGCGGTGCCGGTGCGCACCGAACTGGCCGCACGGCTGGGCGAATGCGGCACACGCATGATCCGCGCCGGCCAGCAGGCCCGCCAGCGCCACCGGCAGCGCCTGGCCGACCTGGGCCGTGCGCTCGGCCGGCCGCAGGCGCTGACCGACCCGGCCCGGCAGCGCTTCGACCTCTTTGCCGAGCGGCTGGAACCGGCGCTGAAGGGCTTCACCCGCCGCTGCCGCGACCGGTTGGCCGGGCTGCCGCTGTCGCTAGCGGCGCTGCGCGGCAACCTGCGCAACCGCCGGCAGAACCTTCAGACCCAAGAGAACCGCCTGGCCCCCGGGCTGTCCCGGCTCGCCCGCCGCAAGGCCGAGCGCCTGGCCGATCTCGGCCCGCGCCTGGACCGAGCCCGGGCACGGCTGCTCGCCGGATCGAGCCGCGACCGCGCCGAACTCGCGCGGCTCTCGGCGCGGCTGGCGGCAACGGCCGCCCGCATCGCGCCGCCACGCCGCGACAGCCTGGACCGCCTGGACCGCCTGCGCCAGACCCTGGGCTATACCGAGACGCTGAAACGTGGCTTCGCGGTGGTCCACGGCCCGGACCACCTGCTGACCAGCGCGACCGAGGCCGAGAAGGCGCCCGGGTTCGAGATCGAATTCCACGACGGCCGCATCGCCGCGCGTCCCGAAAGACCACCGGCCAAACCGGCCCGCAAGCCGCGGGATCCCAGGGGCCAGCAGTCCCTGTTCTGATTTCTCTTTTGTGGGGAAATATCCCGGGGGGAGCGCCAGCCGCACCCCATCGAGGGGTGCGGCTGGCGCGGGGGGCAGAGCCCCCCGTTACCGCGCAACCTCGCCCGGCCGCAGCATGAGCCACAAAAGCGCACCGCCCGCCAGCACCAGGAAGGGCAGCATGGCCAGGTTCACCGCGTTCCAGCCGGCCTGGGCCGAGCCGCCCATGCAGTTCATCAGCCCACCCGAGGACAGCGAGGCCAGGAACACGCCGGAAAACACCACCGCATCGTTCAGGCCCTGCACCCGCTCGCGCTCCTCGGGGCGATAGGCGCGGGTCAGCATGGCGGTGGCGCCGATATAGCCGAAGTTCCAGCCCAGCCCCAGAAGCACCAGCGCGGCGTAGAAATGCCCGAGTTCCACCCCGGACAGGGCCACGGCGCCGGCGCCGGCCAGGATGCCGAGGCCCAGCATGACGATGCGCGTGGCTCCGAAACGCGCGATCAGATGGCCGGTGAAGAAGGACGGCCCGAACATCGCCAGCACGTGGAACGACACGATATTGGCGGCATCCGCGGTCTGGAAGCCGCAGCCGACCACGGCGAGCGGCGTCGAGGTCATCACCAGGTTCATCAGCGCATAGGCGACCATGCCGCAGATCATCGCGACCAGGATGCGCGGCTCGCGTATGAGTTCGCGCAGCGGGCGGCCGGCGGGGCTGCCGGCAGCGGGCGCCGCCGGGCGCGGGATGTCCAGGAAGCCGAAGAGCAGCGGCCCGAACAGGTTCAGCCCGACGATGGCCGCATAGGTGGCAAGGAAAGGCACCGCGGTCAGGTCGGCGGTCAGCCGCACCAGCAGCGGGCCGGTCAGGGCGGCGGCGAGGCCGCCGGCCAGCACCCAGGAAATGGCGCGCGACTGGAACTCGGCCGGAGCGCAATCGGTGGCGGCGAAGCGATAGAAGCCCTGCGCCGCCTGGTAGACCCCGGTCAGCAGGCCGCTGAGCATGAAAAGCCAGAAATTCCCCAGCATCATGCCGGTCGCGGCGGCGGCGGCACCCAGCGCACCGGCGCCGCAGGCCAGAACGAAGCCGGCCCGCCGGCCGTGCCGGCGCATGAAACCGGCAAGCGGCCGCGCCGACAGCGCCGAGCCCAGCACGATCATCGACAAGGGCAGCGTGGCGATGCAGGGGTTGGGGCTGAGCATCTGCCCGGTCAGGCCGCCGACGATGAAGATCATCGACATCTGCGCCCCCATCACCGCCTGGGCGATCAGCAGCACCACGACATTGCGCCGGGCGCGGCGCATCGGATCCGTCATCGGTTCGGAGGCGATCATGACCGGCTCATTTCAGGGCGGCGGCCTCGCGGGCACGGGACTCGATCGCCTGCCAGTTGCCGCTGGCGACATCGGCATCGGGGGCGATCCAGCTGCCGCCGGCGCAGACCACATTCGGCAGCGCCAGGTAATCCGGGGCATTGGCGAGCGTGATACCGCCGGTCGGGCAGAAGCTGACCTGCGGCAGCGGCCCGGCCAGGGATTTCAGCGATTTTGCCCCGCCAGCCGCCTCGGCCGGGAAGAATTTCAGCATGGAATAGCCAAGCTCCATCGCCCGCATCACCTCGGAGGCGGTGACGGCGCCGGGCAGCAGCGGCAGTTCGATCTCGGCACAGGCGCGGGCCAGGGTCTCGGTCAGGCCGGGCGAGACGGCGAAGCTGGCGCCGGCCTCCTTGGCGCGTTTCGCGTCGTCGGGGGTCAGCACGGTGCCGGCACCGACATGACCGCCCGGCACCCTGGCCATCTCGCGGATCACGGCGAGCGCGGCCGGGGTGCGCAGCGTCACCTCGAGCACCGGCAGCCCGCCCGCGACCAAGGCGGTGGCAAGGCCCTCGGCCCGGGCGGCGTCGCCCACCACCAGGACCGGGATCACCGGGGCGAGTTCGCAAAGCGCACGGGATTTCTGGGACTGGATCTCTGGGGTCATGGCGGCCTCGTTCCTGAAAATTCGGCGGCAGGGTGCGCTTTTCCGCGCCTTGTTTCAAGGGTTGATGTTAGCGGTAACTGGAATCGGCACCGCGTCGGAAAGGGCAGGGGCTTTCCGCCCCTCTTGCGGCTTCGCCGCAATTCACCCCGAGGATATTTTTCCACAAAAGAGAAGCCATCAGCCACCGAAGCTGGTGCGGCTGCCCGAGCGCGCGGTGGCGCTGGCGCCGAAGCCGCCCCGCTGGCCGACCTGGGCGGCCGACATCGGCGGCTTGCCCAGCGTCGAGGGCGCGCGCTGGAAGGTCGAGGGCGCGACCTTGCCGGCGCCGCGGTTGCTGGCGAAGCTCTGGTCGCCCTTGGGCGTGGAGAAGCGGCCGTCGGCGGTCTTGACCATCGGCTGCGAGAAGATGCCGCCGCCGCGCGACAGCATCGAGCCCATCATGTAGCCGACGAGCAGCGGCATGAAGGAAAAGCCGCCGCCGGAGTTCTGCGCCTGCGCCTCTCCGGTCGCGGGTTGCTGGGCGGCGGGGTCGCTGCCGCAATTGCCGGCGCCATGTTCCTGTTCGCAAAGCTCCTTCGACTCGTAGCGCGGCGCGGTTTCCAGGAATTCCTGCTGGGCGGCGGCGAAATTGGTGCGGCAGTCCTGTTCGGTGAACCAGAGGCTGTTGTCCTTGGCCGCCGCGATGCAGCTTTCGAGGTCGGGAAAGCTTTGCGCGTCGACCTGGTCGTCCTTGCAGGCCGCGAGTGCCAGGGTGGCGGCACCGGCCAGCGCCAGGGCAACATGGCGCGAGCGTTTGCGGGCGGGGCGGGTGGCGGGAGCGGTCATGGATCAGCCCTCGATGAAATGCGGCTTGAAGCGCGACAGGTTGTGGGTGATGCGCGCGCGGTCCTCGCGCAGGCCGAGGCCGCAGCAGCTTTCGCCCACGATCCAGGCGCCGAGCACCGGATGGAAGCCGTCGAATGCGGGCAGCGGCGCCAGGCCCTGCACGATCATCGGGTGATGCGAATAGCTGTCGTCCTCGGTCCGGGCGACCTCGCGGCCGGCCTCGAAGATGGTGACGCCCGCGCCTTCGCGCGAGAAGATCGGCTTTAGCACATGGCCGCGCGCCAACTCGTCCTGCGCGGCCGCGAAGGCCTGGGCCACGGCCGGGGCGGGGCTGCCGCCGCGCATCGCCTCGGCCACGTCGTCGAGGAAGAAGGCCGGCAGCAGGTTCGGGTGGCCGGGGAACATCTGCCACAAGAGCGGCAGGATGCCCTTGTTCGACAGGATCGCCTTCCACGGCGGCTCGATGAAGCGGGCGCCGGCGCTTTGCAGATGCGTCGCGAATTCGTCGCGCAGCATGTCCTCCCAGGGGTAGAGCTTGAAGAGCGTGCCGATGACGCGGGACTGCTCGTCGGCGAACTGGCCCTCGTCGGTCAGGCCGATCTGCGCCAGCGCGGTAAAATGCGCGCCGAGGCCGGCTTCGCGCGCGGCCCAGGCCAGGGTTTCGACGGTGGCGTAATCCTCGGGGTTTTCGGGGTCGGCGGCGAAATGCACGTCCTCGCCATCGGCGCAGATCTGGGTCCAGCGCGCCACGATCGCCTCGTGGATGCTGTTGAACTGGTCGCAATCCTCGTCCAGCACGCCCGCCGCCTGCTGCTGTTCGAACCAGAGCCACTGGAAGCTGGCGGATTCGTAAAGCGCGGTCGGGGTGTCGGCGTTGTATTCCAGCAGCTTCGCCGGGCCGGTGCCGTCATAGGCCAGGTCCATGCGGCCATAGAGCTCGGGCTGCCCTTCGGCCCAGCTGCCGGCGACCAGGTCCCAGTGCCGCTGCGGGATGCCGAGCCGGGTCAGCCAGGCCTCGTCGCGTGCGACCAGCGCCACCGCCTCGCGGCACATGGCGTGCAGTTCGGTCGCGGGCGCCTCGATGTCCTGCTCGATCTCTTGCAGGGTGAAGCGATAGGCGCTGGTTTCGTCCCAATAGGGTTCCCCGCCCATGTCGGCGAAGGTGAAGCCGAGCTTCACCGCCTCGTCGCGCCAGCCCGGGCGTTCGGGAAGATTGCGTTTTTCCATGGTCACTCCTTGGTTCCGAGATAGGGCGTGGGCGCCGGGGGGCGCAAGCCCGCATCTGGAAATTCGCCGGGCGGCGGCCGGGTGCCGTTCCTGCGAGGGGCTTGCGGGGCGCGAGGCTTCGGGCCAAGCTGCTGCCATTCCAGCCCCGGGACAACGGGGCGCGACAACAGGGATGACCATCATGCAGAACCGTTTCCCGCTTCGCGCGCTGCTTCTGGCTTCGGCCGTGGCCATGGCTGCGGCCGCGCCGGCGGCCTGGGCCGAGACGCCGGCCGATACGCTGGTCGTGGCGGGCCAGATCGACGACATCATCAGCATGGATCCGGCGCAAAGCTTCGAGCTGTCGGGGCAGGATGTCATCAAGAACCTCTACGACCGGCTGGTCGATTTCGATCCGACCGACCTGGAGGCAGGCTTCAAGCCCAGCCTCGCCGAAAGCTGGGAGGTCAGCGAGGACGGCAAGACCGTGACCCTGACCCTGCGCGACGGCGTCAAGTTCCAGTCGGGCAATCCGGTCCGGGCCGAGGATGCCGCCTGGTCGCTGCAACGCGCCGTCAAGCTGAACCTGTCGCCGGCCTTCATCCTGAACCAGTTCGGCTTTACCGCCGAGAATGTCGACCAGCAGATCGGTTTCGACGGCAACAAGCTGGTGCTGAAGCTGGATCAGCCCTATGCGCAAAGCTACGTGCTCAACAGCCTGGCCTCCGAGGTCGCCTCGGTCGTCGACAAGGAAACCGTGCTGTCCCATGCCGAGGGCGAGGATCTGGGCAATGCCTGGCTCTCGACCAACAGCGCGGGTTCGGGGCCGTTCAACCTGGGCGCCTGGAAACCCAACGAGGCGGTGCAGCTGGTCGGCAATGCCGATTACTGGCAGGGCGCGCCGGCGATGAAGCGGGTGATCGTGCGCCATGTCCAGGAAAGCAGCGCCCAGCGGCTGCTGCTGGAACAGGGCGACGTGGACGTGGCCCGCAACCTGACCCCGACCGATATCGAGGCACTGTCCACGAGCGACAAGCTGGTGATCGGCAATGAGCCGCGCGGCCGCATCCTGTATATGGGGCTGAACCAGAAGGACCCGATCCTGTCCAACCCCGCCGTGGTGCAGGCCATGCGCTATCTGGTGGACTACAAGGGCATCGAGGACAGCTTCCTGAAGGGCCAGTTCAAGATCCACCAGAACTTCCTGCCGGAAGGCTATCTGGGCGCTTCGGACGAGAACCCGTGGACCTATGACATCGAGAAGGCGAAGAAGATCCTGGCCGATGCCGGCGTCACCTCAGGCACGATCAAGACCACGGTGCGCGACATGGCCGAATACAGCAACGTCATGCAGACGCTGCAGGCCTCGATGGCGCAGGTCGGGCTGACGCTGGAGATCCAGCAGGTCACCGGCGCGCAGTCGCTTGACGCCTATCGCGCGCGGCAGGTGCCGATCTATGTCGGCGAATGGGGGCCGGATTATGCCGACCCGAACACCAATGCCTCGACCTTTGCCTATAACCCCAACAACGCCGACGACGCCAAGCTGTCGCAACTGGCCTGGCGCAACGCCTGGGCGGTGCCGGACGAGATGAACAAGGCCACCGTCGCCGCCACGCTGGAAGGCAATACCGACAAGCGCCGGCAGATGTATCTGGACCTCCAGCAGCAATATCGCGAGATCGCCCCGATCATCCCGATGTTCCAGCGCATCGAGCGCGACGGCATGCAGAAGAACATCCATGGCTGGACCGCCGGCGGCTCGGTCAGCTCGGCGATGTATCGCAAGGTCACGAAGGAATAGGGCGTGACGAATACCGACCTCAGCGCCGCGCCGGGGCCGGGGGCAGGCCCGCCCTCATCCCGGCGCGGCGCGCGCCTGGGGCGCAGGATGCGCAGCCTTGGCGGGCTCTTGCTGTCGCTGGCGCTGACGCTGCTGGGCCTGCTGCTCGTCACCTTCATCATCGGCCGGGTCATGCCGATCGACCCGGTGCTGAAGGTGGTGGGCGAGCGCGCGACCCAGGCGCAGTATGAGGCCGCGCGGCTTGCCATGGGGCTCGACAAGCCGCTGTGGCAGCAGTTCCTGGTCTATATGGGCGAGGTGCTGCGCGGCGATTTCGGGCGCTCGATCTCGACCGGCCATCCGGTGGCGCAGGACTTGCGCCGGGTGTTTCCCGCCACCTTCGAGCTGGCGGCGCTTGGCACGCTGATCGGCGTCTGCGTGGGCGTGCCGCTGGGCGTGGTCGCGGCGGCGCGGCGCGGCGGCTGGATCGACCAGATCGCCCGCGTGGTGGCGCTGGTCGGCTATTCCATGCCGATCTTCTGGCTGGGGCTGATGGGGCTTCTGCTGTTCTACGGCATCCTTGGCTGGGTCGGGGGCCCCGGCCGCCAGGGCATCGTCTATGACGGCATGGTGCCCGAGATGACGGGGATGATCCTGGTCGACAGCCTGCTCGCCGGCGACTGGGGCGCGTTTCGCGACGCCTTCAGCCATATCATCCTGCCGGCGAGCCTCTTGGGCTATTTCAGCCTGGCCTATGTCAGCCGCATGACCCGCAGCTTCATGCTGGAGCAGCTCTCGGCCGAATACATCACCACCGCCCGGGTCAAGGGCCTGTCCGAACGGCGGGTGGTCTGGGCGCATGCCTTCCGCAATATCCTGGTGCCGCTGATCACGGTGATCGCGCTCAGCTTCGGCTCGCTGCTGGAGGGCTCGGTGCTGACCGAGATCGTGTTCTCCTGGCCGGGGCTCGGCCAATACATCACCAAGGCGCTGCTGGCCGCCGACATGAACGCGGTCCTGGGCGGCACGGTGCTGATCGGCACCTGCTTCGTGGCGCTGAACATCCTCTCCGACGTGCTTTACCGCACCCTTGACCCGAGGGCGAAATGACCGAGACGACGCGCGCATGGCTGCTGTCGGACGCGCCGCAGACCCGGCGCCAGGCCCGGATGGGCGCGCTCTACCAGGGCTGGCTGACATTCCGGGCCAACAAGCTGGCCATGCTGGGGCTGGTGATCCTGCTGGCGCTTCTGTTCGTCGCGGGTTTCGCGCCCTGGCTTTCGCCGCAGAACCCCTTTGCCCAGAACCTGGCCGACCGGCTGCAGCCGCCCTCGGCCGCGCATTGGCTGGGCACGGATGCGCTGGGGCGGGACATCCTGTCGCGGCTGATCCACGGTTCGCGCATCACGCTGTTCATCGTCGGCACCGTGGCGCTGGTCGCGCCGGTGATCGGGCTTTTCGTCGGCACGGTGGCGGGTTTCGCCGGCGGCTGGGTTGACCAGGTGCTGATGCGGATCACCGACATCTTCCTGGCCTTCCCCAAGCTGATCCTGGCGCTGGCCTTCGTCGCGGCGCTGGGGCCCGGTATCGGCAATGCGGTGCTGGCGCTGGCCGTGACCTCCTGGCCGCCCTATGCGCGACTGGCGCGGGCCGAGACGCTGACCATCCGCAACGCCGATTACATCGCCGCCGCCCGGTTGCAGGGCGCCGGGCCGCTGCGGCTGCTGATCGGGCATATCTGGCCGCTCTGCGTCAGCTCGCTGATCGTGCGGGTGGCGCTGGACATGGCGGGGATCATCCTCTCGGCCGCCGGCCTCGGCTTCCTCGGGCTTGGCGCACAGCCGCCGATGCCGGAATGGGGGGCGATGATCTCGGACGGGCGAACCTATATCCTCGACTTCTGGTGGGTCGCGGCCATGCCTGGCCTGGCGATCTTCATCGTCAGCCTGGCCTTCAACCTCCTGGGCGACGGCTTGCGCGACGTGCTGGATCCGAAAGGAGGCGCCGAATGACCCCGCTGCTGTCCGTTCGCGACCTGCGCGTCAGCTTCCCGACCCGCAGCGGCAGCTTCCAGGCGGTGCGCGGCGTCAGCTTCGACCTTGGCCGCGAAAGGCTGGGGGTGGTGGGCGAATCCGGCTCGGGCAAGTCGATGACCGGCCGCGCCATCCTGGGCCTCGTGCGCCCGCCGGGTCAGGTCACGGCCGAGCGGCTGGAGCTTGACGGCGAGCCCATCCTGAACCTGCCCGAGCGCCGCATGCGCAAGCTGCGCGGCGCCCGCATCAGCATGGTCATGCAGGACCCCAAGTTCAGCCTGAACCCGGTGATGACCATCGGCCGGCAGATCATGGAAAGCTATCGCCTGCACTCCGGCCAGGGCGGGCAGGCGGCGCGCGACAAGGCGCTGGACATGCTGCGCGCCGTGCAGATCCGCGACCCCGAGCGGGTCTTCGACGCCTATCCGCATGAAATCTCGGGCGGCATGGGCCAAAGGGCGATGACCGCCATGATGCTGGCCCCGGACCCCGAGATCCTGATCGCGGACGAGCCGACCTCGGCGCTGGACGTCTCGGTCCGCAACGAGGTCCTGCGCATCATGGACAAGCTGGTGCGCGACCGCGGCATGGGGCTGATCTTCATCAGCCACGACCTGAACCTGGTCGGGCAATTCTGCGACCGGGTGCTGATCATGTATGCCGGCCGCGTGGTCGAGGAACTGCCCGCACAGGACCTGCACGCCGCTCGCCACCCCTATACCCAGGGGCTGCTGAACAGCCTGCCGCGCCTCGACCAGCCGGTCGAACGCCTCTCGACCCTGCAACGCCAGGACAGCTGGCGCGACGCGGAAATCGCCACGCCGCTGCCCGGAGGGCTGTGATGCTTCTTTGCTCCGAAAATACCCGACCGCAACAGGGCAAGCGATGCTGACGGTCAAGGATCTGGACGTCTGGTTCGGCCACCCGCCCGAGCGCGTCGATGCCGTGCGCGGTGCCAGCTTTGCGGTGGCGCGGGGCGAAAGCTTCGGCCTCGTCGGCGAATCCGGCTCGGGCAAGTCGACCATCCTGCGCGCCGTCACCGGCCTGATCGACACCTGGTCGGGCCGGATCGAGGTCGCCGGTCAGCCGGTCACCGGCTGCCACCGCTCGCGCGCCTTTCACAAGACGGTGCAGATGGTGTTCCAGGACCCCTATGCCAGCCTGCACCCGCGCCATTCGGTGGACCGGGTGCTGTCCGAGACGCTGCATCTGCAAGGCATGGACCGCATCGACCAGCGCATCGCCACGCTTCTGGACAGCGTCGGCCTGGGGCGCGGCTTCCGCTTCCGCTATCCGCACCAGCTGTCGGGCGGCCAGCGCCAGCGCGTCGCCATCGCCCGCGCCCTGGCGGCGGAACCGCAGCTTCTGCTGCTGGACGAGCCGACCTCGGCGCTCGACGTCAGCGTGCAGGCCGAGATCCTGAACCTGCTCGCCGACCTGCGCCGGGACCGCGGGCTGACCTATGTCATGGTCAGCCACGACCTGGCCGTGGTGGCGCATATGTGCGACCGGCTGGCGGTGATGCGCGGCGGCGAGATCGTCGAGGAGATGACCGCTGCCGCCTTGCGCCAGGGCGCCGCGCGCAGCGACTACGCCCGCGACCTGCTGGCGGCAAGCCGGGGCTATGCGGCGGGCTAGACCGCGATTCCGAACAGCTTGCCGATGCCGGCGGTCACGGCCAGCGCGAACACGCCGCCCAGCACCACGCGCAGCACGGCGCGGCCGGGCGGCGCGCCGCCGGCCCAGGCGCCAAGCGCGCCCAGCACCGCCAGCGCCAGCACCACCGAAACCAGCACCGCGGCGATGACGGCACCCCCCGGCGCCAGGATCGCCGCCAGCAGCGGCACCGCCGCCGCCGTGCTGAAGGTCGCGGCCGAGGCCGCCGCCGCCTGCAAAGGATTGGCGCTCGACGCCTCGCTGAGCCCCAGCTCGTCGCGGACATGGGCGGCCAGGGCGTCATGCTCGGTCACCTCGCGCGCCGCCTGCAACGCCGTGCCGGGGGTCATGCCGCGCGATTCATAGATCGCCGCCAGCTCGTGCAGCTCCTCCTCGGGCATCTCGCGCAGGGCGGCGGTCTCGCGCGCGATGTCGGCGCGCTCGGTATCGGACTGCGAGCTGACCGAGACATATTCGCCCATGGCCATGGACATGGCGCCGGCCACCAGCCCGGCAAGGCCCGCGATCAGGATCGCCTCGCGCCCCGGATCGGCGGCGGCCACGCCCACGATCAGCGCCCCGACCGAGACGATGCCGTCGTTCGCCCCCAGGACCGAGGCCCGCAGCCAGCCCATGCGGCTGACGTAATGCGGATCGTCGGGATGGGCGCTGATGGCGGTGCGGGTCATGGGGTCCTCTTGCGGTTGCGCGGCCAGCTTAGCGTCCCGCCCCGGTTTTGCCAGCCTTGCGTCCCGTCCCGCGCCCGGTCAGGCTGTCGCAGGACGAATCCCGCCGAGAGGAGGCGACGATGCAGCATCCCCTGACCTTGCCGCAGGCACTGAACCTGGTCGGCGGGCGCGGCCGGGCGGCGGCATCGGGGCGCGCACTGCCGATGATCTCGCCCATCGACGGCCAGCCCTTCGGCGCCATCGCCGATTCCGGCCCCGAGGACATCGATGCCGCCGTCGATGCCGCCCGCGCGGCGCTGGCGGGCGATTGGGGCCGGCTGACCGCGGCCGAGCGCGGCCGGCTGATGCTGCGCCTGGCGCTGCTGATCGAGGCCCAGGCCGAGCCGCTCGCCGCGCTGGAAACCCGCGACAACGGCAAGCCCATTGCCCAGTCGCGCGCCGACATGGCGGCGCTGGCGCGCTATTTCGAATATTACGGCGGCGCGGCCGACAAGCTGCATGGCGAGGTCATCCCCTTCCTGAACGGCCATGACGCCACCGCGCGGCGCGAGCCGCATGGCGTGACCGGCCATATCATCCCCTGGAACTATCCGGTGCAGATCTTCGGCCGTTCGGTCGGGGCGGCGCTGGCCATGGGCAATGCCACGGTGACGAAACCGGCCGAGGATGCCTGCCTGACCATCCTGCGCATCGGCGAACTGGCCGGGCAGGCGGGCTTTCCGCCCGGCGCCATCAATATCGTCACCGGCCGGGGCGAGGTGGCGGGCAAGGCGCTGGCAGAGCATCCCGGCGTCGATTTCATCAGCTTCACCGGCTCGCCCGAGGTGGGGCAGGCCATCCAGATCGCGGCGGCCAGGAACCACATCCCCTGCACGCTGGAGCTGGGCGGCAAGTCGCCGCAGATCGTCTTCGAGGATGCCGACCTCGAGGCCGCGGCACCGATCATTACCAATGCCATCGTGCAGAACGGCGGCCAGACCTGTTCGGCCGGGTCGCGCGTGCTGATCCAGCGCGGCATCTGGGACCGGCTGACCGCCATGCTGGCCGAGCGCTTCCGCGCCGTCGAGGCAAGCCCGGCCGAAGGCGCGGCTCTGGGACCGCTGATCTCGGCCCGGCAAAAGGCGCGGGTCGAGAGCTATATCGCCAAGGCCGCAGCGCCCCTGATCGCGCGCGGCCGCGTGGCGGCGGATGCGCCGGCGGGCCGGCTTCTACGTCGCGCCGGCGCTCTTCGGTCCGGTCGATCCGCGCAGCCCGCTGGCGCAGGAGGAGATCTTCGGCCCGATCCTGGCCGCCATTCCCTTCGACACCGAAGCCGAGGCCATCGCCATCGCCAATGGCACGGAATACGGGCTGGTGGCGGGGATCTGGACCCGGGACGGCGACCGGCAGGCGCGGGTGGCCCATGCCATGCGCTGCGGCCAGGTCTTCATCAACGCCTATGGCGCCGGCGGCGGCGTCGAGCTGCCCTTCGGCGGCCTGCGCAAATCCGGCCATGGCCGGGAAAAGGGCTTTGCCGCGCTTTACGAATTCTCGCGGCTGAAAACCATCGTCCATCGCTACGCATAGGGGGAGACATGCGGCTGCAAGGCAAGACGGCATTGGTGACGGGGGCGGGCTCGGGCTTCGGGCGGGGCATCGCGCAGGCCTTCGCGCGCGAGGGCGCGCGGGTCGCGGTGCTGGACATCGATGCCGGCGCGGCCGAGGCCGTCGCCGGGGAAATCGGCGGCCTGGCGCTCGCCTGCGACGTGACCGAAGGGGCGCAGGTCGCGGATGCCGTGGCGCGGACGCGGGCGGCGTTCGGCGGGCTCGACATCGTGGTGAACAACGCCGGCTGGACCGTGCCGAACGGTCCCTTGCTCGCGACCGACGAGACCGCGTTCCGGCGCATCTATGACGTGAACGTGCTGTCGATCTTTCACATGTGCCACGCCGTCGTGCCCTGGTGGCGCGAGCAGCGCGCGGGCGTGATGATCAATGTCGGCTCGACGGCGGGCAGCCGGCCGAGGCCCGGGCTGACCTGGTACAATTCCTCGAAGGGCGCGGTGAACACGCTGACCCGCAGCCTGGCGGTGGAACTGGCGCCGGACGGCATCCGCGTCAACGCCATCGCCCCGGTCATGGGCGAGACCGGGATGCTGGAACGCTTCATGGGCTGCCCGGACACGCCCGAAAACCGCGCGCGTTTCCTGGCGACCATCCCGCTGGGCCGGCTGTCGCAGCCGCGCGACATCGCCAATGCCGCGCTGTATCTGGCCTCGGACGAGGCGGATTTCATCACCGGCGTCATCCTCGACGTGGACGGCGGCCGCACGGTCTGAGGCCGATCAAGCCGGTTGCAGTCGGCGCGGCTTCGGGTGATGAAAGGACATGGAGACGGAAGCCCGAGCCTTGGCCTTCGAAGAGGCGCTGCGCCGCGCCGGCGTGCGCATCACCCGCCAGCGGGCGGCGCTTCTGCGCGTGCTGGCCGATGCCGCCGATCATCCCGACGCGACCCAGCTGCACCGCCGCGCGACCGAAGCGGGGGCCGGGGTCTCGCTGGCGACCGTCTATCGCACGCTTTCGGCGCTGGAGGCGCAGGGCGTGATCCAGAAGCTGGAATTCGAGGGCGAGCCGGCACGGTTCGAAACCGCCGACGGCCAGCACCACGACCACATGATCGACGTCGAGACCGGCGAGGTCATCGAGTTCCTGAACGAGCGCATCGAGCGGCTGCAGGCCGAGATCGCCGCCGAGATGGGCTATGAGATCGTCCGCCACCGGCTGGAGCTTTACGTCCGCCGCAAGCGCCAGCCCTAGAGCGCGATCTCGCTTTCCGGGTCCGGGTCGGGCAGAGGACGCGGCGCATCCGGGTCCGCCATCGGCGGGTTCAGGCGCGGATCGTCCTCGGGCGCCGGGCGCAGCATCTCGCGCAGCGCGTCGCCGACCGGGGGCGGCGGCGGCGCATCGGCGCGGCGGCGGATCAGGATATCGCCATTCTCCAGCCGCTCGGGGGCCTGGTAGTTGCGCACATCGTCCATCAGCGCGCCGATGTCCTTGAACACCGGCCCGACCGAACCCAGCGTATCGCCCAGATCGCGGCCCAGCCGGTCCAGATGCGGCTGCGCCTGGCCCAGAAGGTTGTTCAGAAAATTCTCGATGCCGCTTTCCAGCGAGTCCTCCGGCGCGGGCTCGTCGGCCTTGGGCGGCTCGTAGACCTGCGCAAGCGCCGGGGCCGCGACAAGCGCCGCGACAAGGATCAGGTGGGAAAAAGCGCGCATGGTCCGGTCCCCGGGGCTGTTTGCAGGCAAAACCCGCACCGATGGCCGCCGGTTCCCGCCTCAGGCCGGGCGCGGCGCGTGCATGGTGCGGAAGGTATCCCAGGCCTCGTTGATGGCGCGGGTGCGGGCCTCGGCCAGGCGGATCGCCTCGGGCGGCAGGCCGCGGGCGATGGCGCGGTCGGGGTGGTTCTCGCGCACCAGGTCGCGCCAGCGCCGCCGCGCCTCGGGCAGCGGCGTGTCGGGCGCCACGCCCAGCACCTCGCAGGAGGGGCAACCCTGGCGGCGGTCGTGGCGGGCGCGGATCGTGGCCAGCTGCTCGGGCGGCAGGCCGAAGATGCGCGCCACCTCGTCGATGAACAGGATCTCGGCCTCGTGCAGGTCGGTGTCGGCGACGGCGATGATGAACAGCCCCTCGATCACGTCGGCCAGAACCGGATCGCCCGGCGGGAACATGGCGGCGATGCGCCGCGCCCAGGCGTCGAAGCCGGCGACGTCCTGTCGCGCCAGGTCGAAGACGCGGGCGGCGTTCTTTTCCTCGGCGCGCGGGATGATGAAGACCCGGCGAAAGGCCGCAACCTCCGAGCGGGCGACGGCGCCGTCGGCCTTGGCGAGCTTGGCCCCCAGGGCGATGACCGCGATGGTGAAGGCCACGGATTTCTCGGGCGGGGTTGCGGGACGGCGCGCGCCGACGATCGCCGCCAGCCGATCGGCAATGCGCTGCCAAAAGCTGCGAGGCTTCGGCAGTTCCGGGCAGGTCGAGGTCTTTTCCCTGATCGCGGCGTCCATGGCATCCAGCCTAGGCGGCCCTTCCGGTCAAGTCCACTGACATTCCCGCAAGTTGCGCGGTTTCCCCTGCGGCCTTGCGGCGCGAGGGCCGCGCGCGAGCGGGGCTTCGCAATTCGGCCCCGCGCTGCTAAGCCTGATGCGGCAAGGCTTCGGGGGCGTTCATGGCGGCGATTGACGGGGATGTGGTGATCGGGCGCGAAAGCCCGCTGGCGCCGGATCTGGCGCTGCTGTTCCAGCGCCACACCGAGGACATGCATGCCGACACGCCGCCCGAGTCGATCCACATGCTGCCGCGCGCCGCGCTCGAGCGGCCCGAGATCGGCTTCTTCGTCCTGCGCGAGGCCGGCCGGCCGCTGGCCATGGGCGCGGTCAAGCGCATCGCGCCGGGCTTGGGCGAGATCAAGTCGATGCATGTCCTGTCCGAGGCGCGCGGTCGCGGCCATTCCCGCCGCATGCTGGCGGCGCTGATCGACCATGCCCGCGCCGAGGGGCTGGCCCGGCTGAGCCTGGAGACCGGCGTGCAGCCGACCTTCGTCGCGGCGCGGGGGCTTTACGCCCGGGCGGGTTTCGTCGAATGCGGGCCCTTCGGCGACTACGCCGCGGATCCGAACAGCGTCTTCATGACCTTGGATCTGTCCGGCGCCGATTGAGCGGTTGATTCAGCCGCCGTCCTTTGTGGCGCGGTTTGCCGCCGCACAAGGCGACACGGCCCCGTGGCTTGGCTGGATCGAGCGTGCGCCTTCCAGGTCCGGCTCTGGACCAAATATGGACGCGAATACAACCGGTAAGGAAGGTGGTCGCAGGTTGCGAACCGTCTCCCGAACCGCTATCAGAGGAATCACGGCCCCGTAGCTCAACTGGATAGAGCAAGTGACTTCTAATCACTAGGTTGGGCGTTCGAGTCGTCCCGGGGTCGCCAAATCATTGAAATCGTTCAGTCCTGTATGCCCGGCTCTCTCGGCCGCGACTTAAGGCAATTTCTCAACAGTCCGGTCGATAACCCGGGCGGGGTCTTCCACTTCATCGCCGGCTTGTCCGGGTCCGACCCATACAGCCGCCGCCGCGCGTTGCCGGTGTACGCGCGGTGTACGCGGGTGCGCGCCCGGTGCATCCTCGGCACGGCCCCATCTCGCAGCCCTCCACCCAGTTGCGACTGATTTGCACTTGCGATGTGCGCGCAGGACGCTATGTCTATATGCGATCAACTCGCAACTGAATCGGCGCCGGAATGGCTGCGCGCCGCGAAACCGGAAGGGATGGGCATGGCTCGGACAGGCGCGCGCCTGATTGGTGCGGTGGCGGCGATGGCGCTCATGGCGGCCTCGGCTGCGGCCGCGGAGAAGATGAAGGTGGTCACCACCTTCACCGTGCTGGCCGACATGGCCCGGCATGTGGCGGGGGACGCGGCCGAAGTGGTCTCGATCACCAAGCCGGGCGCCGAGATCCACGGCTACGAGCCGACGCCGCAGGACATCGTCCGGGCCGAGGGCGCCGACCTGATCCTGTGGAACGGCATGAACCTCGAGCGCTGGTTCGAGCAGTTTCTGGCCAACCTGGGCGAGGTGCCCTCGGCCACGCTGACCGAAGGCATCGAGCCGATCCCGATCGCCGCCGGCGGCTATGAGGGCAAGCCGAACCCGCATGCCTGGATGGGCCTGACCAATGCCGAAGCCTATGTCGACAATATCGCCAAGGCCTTCGCGGAGCAGGATCCTGCGAATGCCGCGACCTATGCCGCCAATGCCGAGGCCTACAAGCAGCAGCTGCGCGCGGCGCTGGAGCCGCTGCGCGCCGCGATCGCGGCCATCCCCGAGGACCGGCGCTGGCTGGTGACCTGCGAGGGCGCCTTTCCCTATCTGGCGCGCGACCTGGGGCTGAAGGAGCTCTACCTCTGGCCGATGAACTCGGACCAGATGGGCACGCCGCGCCAGGTGCGCACGGTGATCGACGGCGTGCGCGCGCATCAGATCCCGGTGGTGTTCTGTGAAAGCACGGTGAACACTGCCCCGGCCGAGCAGGTCGCGCGCGAGACCGGCGCGCATTACGGCGGCGTGCTCTATGTCGACAGCCTGTCCGAGTCGGACGGGCCGGTGCCGAGCTACCTCGACCTGTTGAAGGTCACCACCGAAACCGTGGCCAAGGGCCTGGCCGCCGGCAACTGAGCAAGGGAGCAGGGATGCGCGACGACATCAGGACCGAGCTTGGAGAAAACGACCGGGCCGACCCCGGCGGCGGCATCGACGCCCGCGACGTGACCGTGACCTATCGCAACGGGCTGACCGCGCTGCGCCATGCCAGTTTCCAGATCCCGCGCGGCACGGTCACGGCCCTGGTCGGGGTGAACGGCGCCGGAAAATCGACGCTGTTCAAGGCGATCATGGGTTTCGTGCCGGCCGCCGCGGGCGAGATCCGCCTGTTGGGCATGACGGTGCGCGAGGCGCTGAAGCGCAACCTCGTCGCCTATGTGCCGCAGGCCGAGGAGGTGGACTGGTCCTTCCCCGTGCTGGTCGAGGACGTGGTGATGATGGGCCGCTATGGCCACATGGGTTTCCTGCGCATCCCGCGCCAGGCCGACCGCGACGCCGTGGATGCGGCGCTGGCGCGGGTGAACATGCAGGATTACCGCCACCGCCAGATCGGCGAGCTTTCGGGCGGCCAGAAGAAGCGCGTCTTCCTGGCCCGCGCCCTGGCGCAGGACGGCCGCGTCATCCTGCTGGACGAGCCCTTTACCGGCGTCGACGTCAAGACCGAGGACCAGATCATCGCGCTGCTGCGCGAGCTGCGCGACGAGGGGAGGGTGATGCTGGTCTCGACCCACAACCTGGGCTCGGTGCCGGAGTTCTGCGACCGGGTGGTGCTGGTCAAGGGCACGGTGCTGGCTTACGGCCCGACCGAGACCACCTTCACCCGCGAGAACCTGGAAACCGCCTTTGGCGGCGTGCTGCGCCGCTTTACCCTGGGCGGCACGCGGCTCCATGACGACGACGACCCGCGCCGCGTCACCATCCTGACCGACGACGAGCGCCCGCTGGTGCAATACGGCGACCGCACCCATACCGCCGGAAAGCCGGAGGAGGGCGCGGAATGAGCCTGCTGCTGGAGCCCTTCGACTATCTCTACATGACCAATGCCATGTGGGTCTCGGCGCTGGTCGGCGGGGTCTGCGCGTTCCTGTCCGCCTATCTGATGCTCAAGGGCTGGTCGCTGATCGGCGACGCGCTGTCGCATTCCGTGGTCCCGGGCGTCGCCGGCGCCTATATGCTGGGCCTGCCCTTTGCGCTGGGGGCGTTCCTGTCGGGCGGGCTGGCGGCGGCGGCCATGCTGTTCCTGTCGGACCGCTCGGGGCTGAAACCCGATGTGGTGATCGGGCTGATCTTCACCAGCTTCTTCGGGCTCGGGCTGTTCATGGTCTCGATCAACCCGATGGCGATCTCGGTCCAGACCATCACCATGGGCAATATCCTCTCGATCACCCCTGGCGACACGCTGCAACTGGCGATCATCGGCTTCGTCTCGCTGGCGGTGCTGCTGGCGAAATGGAAGGACCTGATGGTGGTCTTCTTCGACGAAAGCCACGCGCGCTCGGTCGGGCTGCGGCCGGGGCTCTTGAAGGCCGTATTCTTCGTGCTGCTGTCGGCCTCGGTGGTGGCGGCGATGCAGACGGTCGGCGCCTTCCTGGTCATCGCCATGGTGGTGACGCCGGGGGCGACGGCCTATCTGATCTGCGACCGCTTCCCGCGGCTGATCGCGCTCTCGGTCACCATCGGCACGGTGACGAGCTTCGCCGGCGCCTATCTGTCCTATTTCCTCGACGGCGCCACCGGCGGCATCATCGTGGTGCTGCAGACGCTGATCTTCCTCGCGACCTTCGTCTGGGCGCCGAAGCACGGGCTGCTCGCCGCCCGCGCCAAGGCCCGCGCCGCGCTGGAGGCAGCACCATGAGCGAGCTTCTGCTGCCCTTCCAGTTCGGCTTCATGCGAGATGCCTTCCTGATCGCGGTGATCGTCTCGGTGCCGACGGCGCTGCTGTCGTGCTTCCTGGTGCTCAAGGGCTGGGCGCTGATGGGCGATGCGGTCAGCCATGCCGTGCTGCCGGGCGTGGTGCTGGCCTATCTCTGGGGCTTTCCGCTGATCCTGGGCGCCTTCTCCGCCGGCATGGTGACGGCGCTGGCCACCGGCTATCTGTCGGGCAACAGCCGGGTCAAGCAGGACACGGTGATGGGCGTGGTCTTCTCGGGCATGTTCGGGCTGGGGATCGTGATCTATACCGCGATCACCTCGGACGTGCATCTGGACCATATCCTGTTCGGCAACATGCTGGGCGTCGGGCCGCAGGACCTGCGGCTGGCGCTAGGGATCGCGCTGCCGGTCGCGGCGGTGCTGCTGCTGAAATGGAAGGACCTGATGCTGCACGCCTTCGATCCGGCGCAGGCGCGGGCCTCGGGCCTGCCGGTCGGGCTGCTGCACTACGGGTTGCTGACGGTGCTGTCGCTGACCATCGTCGCCACCATGTCGGCGACCGGGCTGATCCTGGCGGTCGGGCTCCTGATCGCGCCGGGGGCCATCGCCTTCCTGCTGGTGCGCAGCTTCGGCCGCATGCTGGCGGTGGCGGTCGCGGTCTGCATGGCGGCGATGCTCATCGGGGTCTATGCCAGCTTCTGGCTCGACAGCGCGCCGGCGCCGACCATCGTGCTGATCCTGACCGGGATCTTCGTGCTGGCCTTCCTGCGCCGGCTCGCGCAGCAGCGCTGGGCCTCGGCCTGAATCGAAAAGGCCGCCCCTTTCGGGACGGCCGATCCTTCGCCAAAAGGCGGGGCTGATTACATCATGCCGCCCATGCCGCCCATGTCGGGCATGCCACCGGCCGGAGCCTTCGGCTCGGGCTTCTCGGCGATCATCGCCTCGGTGGTGATCAGCAGGCCAGCCACCGACGCCGCATCTTCCAGCGCGGTGCGGACGACTTTCGCCGGGTCGATCACGCCGAACTTGAACATGTCGCCATATTCTTCGGTCTGGGCGTTGAAGCCATAGGCCTTGTCGTTCGACTCGCGGACCTTGCCGGCCACTACGGCGCCGTCAACGCCGGCGTTCTCGGCGATCTGGCGCATCGGGGCTTCCAGCGCGCGGCGGACGATGGCGATGCCGGCATCCTGGTCCGAGTTCACACCCGTCAGGCCTTCCAGCGCCTTGCCGCCCTGGACCAGGGCCACGCCGCCACCGACGACGATGCCTTCCTGAACCGCCGCACGGGTGGCGTTCAGCGCGTCATCGACGCGGTCCTTGCGCTCTTTCACCTCGATCTCGGTCATGCCGCCGACGCGGATGACGGCGACGCCGCCGGCCAGCTTGGCGACACGCTCCTGCAGCTTCTCACGGTCGTAGTCCGAGGTGGTTTCCTCGATCTGCTGGCGGATCTGCGACACGCGGGCCTCGATCTCGGCCTTCTCACCGGCGCCGTCGACGATGGTGGTGTTGTCCTTGTTGATCGAGATCTTCTTGGCGCGGCCGAGCATGTCGATGGTGACATTCTCCAGCTTCATGCCCAGGTCTTCCGAGATCACCTGGCCGCCGGTCAGGATCGCGATGTCCTGCAGCATGGCCTTGCGGCGGTCGCCGAAGCCCGGCGCCTTGACGGCAGCGATCTTCAACCCGCCGCGCAGCTTGTTGACGACCAGCGTGGCCAGGGCCTCGCCTTCGACGTCTTCGGCGACGATCAGCAGCGGCTTTTGCGACTGGATCACGGCTTCCAGCAGCGGCACCATCGGCTGCAGCGACGAGAGCTTCTTCTCGTGCAGCAGGATACAGGCGTCTTCCAGGTCCGCGACCATCTTGTCGGCATTGGTCACGAAATAGGGCGAGAGATAGCCGCGGTCGAACTGCATGCCTTCGACGACTTCGACTTCGGTCTCCATGCCCTTGTTTTCTTCGACGGTGATCACACCCTCGTTGCCGACGCGCTGCATGGCTTCGGCGATCTGCTGGCCGATGAAGGCTTCGCCATTGGCCGAGATGGTGCCGACCTGCGCCACTTCGGACGAGTCGTTGACCGGGCGGGCGGCGGCCTTGATGGCCTCGACCACTTTCGCGGTGGCGACGTCGATGCCGCGCTTCAGGTCCATCGGGTTCATGCCGGCGGCAACGGCCTTCATGCCCTCTTTCACGATGGCCTGGGCCAGCACGGTGGCGGTGGTGGTGCCGTCGCCGGCCTCGTCATTGGTGCGCGACGCGACTTCGCGGACCATCTGCGCGCCCATGTTCTCGAACTTGTCGGACAGTTCGATCTCCTTGGCGACCGAGACGCCGTCCTTGGTGATGCGCGGGGCGCCGAAGGACTTGTCGATCACCACGTTGCGGCCTTTCGGGCCCAGCGTGACCTTCACGGCGTCGGCGAGGATGTTCACGCCTTTCAGCATGCGGTCGCGGGCGTCGGTGTTGAACCGGACTTCTTTCGCAGCCATTCTATCTACTCCTGTAATGGGTTATGCGGGAAGGCGAGATCAGGCGATGATGCCCAGGATGTCGCTTTCCTTCATGATCAGCAGTTCTTCACCGTCGACGGTGACCTCGGTGCCCGACCATTTGCCGAACAGCACGCGGTCGCCGGCCTTCACGGCCGGGGCGATCAGCTCGCCCGAATCCTTGCGCGCGCCTTCGCCGACCGAGACGATCTCGCCCTCGGCGGGTTTTTCCTTGGCGCTGTCGGGGATGATCAGGCCGCCCTTGGTCTTTTCGTCCGACTGGACGCGGCGGACCAGAACGCGGTCGTGCAGCGGTTTGAAAGCCATGTGAACACTCCGGTGTTACAGGTTGGTTTAAGATGTTGGCACTCGGTCTTGGTGAGTGCCAGTGACGCCCATCTAGGCAGAGCCCCGGCACCTGTCAACGCCCGGCTTCCAGAAAAATTCGCCGCGAAATCCGCTTGACGCGGTTTCTGCGCCGCGGCTACGCGGAAGGGGGTACAGGCTGGGGGACGGCATCGTGGAGAGGCGCATCAAGGCTCTGGTCATCGCCGAGGCGGCAAACCCGGAATGGGTTTCGGTGCCGCTGGTCGGCTGGTCGCTGGCCCATGCGCTGCGCGAGGTGGCCGATGTCCATATCGTCACCCAGGTCCGCAACCGCGAGGCGATCCTGCGCGCCGGCCTGGTCGAGGGCCGCGACTTCACCGCCATCGACAGCGAGGCGCTGGCCGCGCCGATGTGGCGGCTGGCCGAACGGCTCAGCATGGGCAAGGGCGTCGGCTGGACGATCAAGACCGCGGTCTCGACCCTGGGCTACGGCTATTTCGAGCGGCTGGTCTGGCGCGCCTTCGGCGCCCGCATCCGCGCCGGCGAATTCGACATCGTGCACCGGGTGACGCCGCTGACGCCGACCGCGAACAGCCTGCTTGCGCCGCGCTGCAAGCGGGCAGGGGTGCCCTTCGTGCTTGGACCGCTGAACGGCGGCGTGCCTTGGCCCAAGGGCTTCGACAGCGAGCGGCGGCGCGAAAAGGAGTGGCTGTCCTATATCCGCGGCGCCTACAAGGCGCTGCCGGGACGCGGCGCCATGCTGCGCGATGCCAGTGCCATCATCTGCGGCTCGATGCATACCCTGGGCGAGATCCCGGCGAAGCATCGCGCCAAGACGGTCTGGCTGCCGGAAAACGCCATCGACCCCGCGCGCTTCAGCCTGACCGCGCCGCAACCGGGCACGCTGCCGCTGCGCGGCTGCTTCATCGGCCGGCTGGTGCCCTACAAGGGCGCCGACATGGCGGTCGAGGCGGCGCTGCCGCTGTTGCGCTCGGGCGCGCTGGTGCTCGACATCATCGGCGACGGGCCGCAGATGGACCAGCTGCGCGATCTGGTCGCGCGCGAGGGCGTCGGCAATGCGGTGAACCTGCTCGGCTGGGTCGAGCATGCCCAGGTGCAGGCCATCGCGGCGCGCTCGCAACTGCTGGTGTTCCCCTCGGTGCGGGAGTTCGGCGGCGGCGTGGTGCTGGAGGCGATGGCCCTGGGCGTGGTGCCGGTCATCGCCGATTACGCCGGGCCGGGCGAGTTGGTCGATGATGCCACCGGCTTTCGCATCCCGATGGGCAGCCGCGCGCAGATCGTTGCCGGGCTGCGCGCGCGGCTGCAGGCCATTGCGGCCGATCCTGCCGTGCTGCCGGGCATGGCAGCGGCGGGGCAGGCGCGGGTGATGCGCGATTTCACCTGGCCCGCCAAGGCCGCGCAAGTCACCCGGATCTGGCAGGCGCTGCTGGCGGGGCAGGCGCCGCCCCAGGAACTGCCGCTGCCGCGCTAGGCTGGCGCGTGCCCGCTCTGGTGCCTTGGGGGGCGCCGTGCCATGCTGCGCCGGAACCTGCCCGGAGCCCGCGATGCGCCTGAAATCCCTGCTGACCGCCTTCATCGCCGTCGCGACCCTGGCCTGGCCCGCGGCGGCGCAGGATTGCGTCGGGCGCAATCTGTTCGACGACATGGCGCCCGAGCGGTTGGCGCAGCTGCGCGCCGCGACCGATGCGGTGCCCCATCACAAGGGCCTGTTCTGGCGCGCGGGCAAGGGCGACAGCCATGTGCTGCTGCTCGGCACCTATCACTTCGCCGATCCGCGCCACGAGCGGACCATGGCCCGCTTCGGCCCCGAGATCGACCGCGCCGCCGCCCTGCTGGTCGAGGCCGGCCCGGCCGAGGAGGCGAAGCTGGCCGAGGCCATGGCCGCCGACCCGACCCTGGTCGTCGATACCACCGGCCCGACCCTGCCCGAGCGGCTGGGCGAGGCGGATTGGCAGGCGCTCTCGGCCGCGCTCGAGGATCGCGGCCTGCCCGCGCTGATCGCCAGCAAGCTGCGGCCCTGGTATGTCGCGGTCATGCTCGGCATCTCGCCCTGCATGAAGCGCATGGTCGAGGCGCGGGGCGATGCCGGCGGGCTCGACCACCTGCTGATCGCCCGGGCCGAGGCGGCCGACGTGCCGGTGCGGGCGCTGGAGCCCTGGGACACCGTCTTCACCCTGTTTCGAGACATGACCCCCAAGGAGGAAGAGGACATGATCCGCGCCGCCATGCCCGCCGCCGCCTATGCCGACGATTACGCCACCACGCTCAGCGACAGCTATTTCGCCGGCGACAGCTGGCTGATCTGGGAATTCGGCCGCTTCGACGCCTATGAAAACTCGGGCCTCGGCCGGGACGAGGTGGACCGGCAGATGCGGCTGGCGCAGGAAAAGCTGATGGACCAGCGGAACGAAAGCTGGATCCAACCCATTGAACAGGCAGCGGCCGACGCCGCCCGCCAGGGCAAGGGCGTGGTCGCGGGCTTTGGCGCGCTGCACCTGCCGGGCCGGCACGGCGTGCTGCAACTGTTGCAGGACCGCGGCTGGACCATCAGCCCGGTCACGGTGGAGGGGATAGGCGATGGCGGATGATCTGTGGCGCGAGGAACGCGAATTCTGGCTCTCGGGCGCGGCCGAGGCGGCGCGCAAGCTCGACGACGCCTGCCTGATGGCCTTTGCGCCGACGGGCATCCTGACCCGGCGCCGGGTGGTCGAAAACCTGTCCGCGGCCCCGCGCTGGCAGGAGGTCACCATGAGCGACCGCGCCGCCATCGAGACCGACGTGCTCTGCGTGCTCGCCTATCACGCCACCGCCCGCCGCGCCGGGGCCGAGACCTATCGCGCGCTCTGCACCACCACCTGGATCCGCCGCGACGGCGACTGGCGCATCGTCCAGCACCAGCAGACCCCGGCCTGAATGCTGCACGACCTGCGGCGCCACCTGCGCTTTCTGCTGAGCTTCGCGCTGGGGCTGGCGGTGGGCCTGGGCGCCTGGCGGATGCAGGCGCTGGACCGGCTTTTGCTGTTCTCGGTTACCTTCTGCCTGGGCTACCTGCTGCTGACCGGGCTTCTGATCCGGCGCATGACGGTCGAGATCATGCGCGGCCATGCCGACCTGGACGACGAGGGCATGAGCGTCATCGTCCCCATCGCCTTCGGCTCGGTCGCGATCAGTCTGGTGGCGATCCTGCTGACCATCCGCGACCCGCATTCCGGCTTCTGGCTGCGGCCGGCCTTTGCGCTGGCCTCGGTGCCGCTGGGCTGGGCGATGATTCACACGGTCATGGCCTTTCACTACGCGAGCCTCTGGTATGCCCGCCGCCCGGACGGGCGCGAAAAGCGCAACCTCGGCTTTCCCGGCCTGCCCGAGGGCCAGGACGCGACAATCTGGGATTTCCTTTACTACAGCTTCACGCTGGGCATGGCGGCGCAGACCGCCGACGTGACCGCGCTGGACAGCCAGGCGCGGCGGATCACGCTGCTGCATTCGGCCTTCTCGTTCTACTACAACACCGTGCTGCTGGCCCTGGCGCTGAATGCGGCGCTGGCCTTGGGTTGATAGACATTCCCGGCCCCGCGCCCTATAACCCGCGCGAATTTTCCGCCCAATCTCAGGGGATCAGCATGATCAAGGTTTTCGGCCACAAGGCCCCCGACACCGACTCGACCGGCTCGCCCATCATCTGGGCTTGGTATCTGTCCGAGATCCGCAAGGAGCCCGCCGCCGCCGTGCTGCAGGGCGAGCCGAACACCGAGGCCGCCTGGATGCTGACCAAGTGGAACCTCGACAAGCCCGCGATCATCGCCGACGTGGCTGCCGGCGACCGCTGCGTGATCGTGGATACCAACAACCCCGCCGAGCTGCCCGAATCGCTGGCCTCGGCCGAGGTGATCGAGATCATCGACCACCACCTGCTGGCCGGCGGCATCAAGACGAAGCTGCCGATCAGCATCACCATCCGCCCGCTGGCCTGCACCGCGACCATCATGCACGACCTGATCGGCGACGAGGCGCTGGCCCGCGCCCCGCGCGGCGTCAAGGGCGCGATGCTGACCTGCATCCTGTCCGACACGCTGGAATTCCGCAGCCCGACCACCACGCCGCATGACCGCTGGGTGGCCGAGAAGATCGCCAAGGATTTGGGCGTCTCGATCCCGGCATACGCGGCCGAGATGTTCGCGGCCAAGTCCGACGTGTCGGCCTTTACCGAAGAGGCGCTGCTGCGCATGGACAGCAAGGAATATGAGCTGGGCGGCAAGCAGCTGCGCGTCTCGGTGCTGGAAACCACGGCGCCGCAGGTGCTCTTGGACCGCAAGGGCGCGCTGATGGCCGCCATGCCGGGCGTTGCCGCCGCCGATGGCGCCGACGAGGTGCTGCTGTTCATCGTCGACATCCTGAACGAGGAAGCGACGCTCCTGGTTCCGAACGACTTCGTCAAGGCCGTGGCCGAGAAAAGCTTCAACGCCACCGTCAGCAGCGACACGGTCGTCCTGCCCGGCATCATGTCGCGCAAGAAGCAGATCATCCCCGCGCTCGCGGTCTGATACGAAAAGAAGGCATCTCCATGACGCAGATCATCCGCTCGCTGGCCGAGGTCGGCACCCATTACGACGTCCTGTTCTGCGATCTCTGGGGCTGCCTGCACAACGGCAAGGCGCCCTGGCCCGCGGCGATCGCGGCGCTGCAGGCTTTCCGTGCCGGCGGCGGGCGCGTGGTGCTGATGACCAATGCGCCGCGGCCGTGGAAATACGTCGCCGAGCAGCTGGACCGCATGGGCGTGCCGCGCGACGCCTGGGATCTGGTGGTCAGTTCCGGCGACGCCGCGCAGGACGCGATGTTCGCCGGCGCCGTCGGCCGCCGGGTCTGGGCCATCGCCCAGGACAAGGACGAGGGCTTCTTCACCGACATCCCCGAGGAGTGGCAGGACGCGCCCCCGATCCAGCGCGTGCCCATGACCGAGGCCGAGGGCATCGTCTGCTGCGGCCTGTTCGACGACCTGACCGAGGTGCCCGAGGATTACCGCACCCGGCTGATCCTGTCGCGCGAGCGCGGGCTGAAGCTTCTGTGCGCCAATCCCGACGTGGTGGTGGACCTGGGCGACAAGCGGGTCTATTGCGCCGGCGCGCTGGCCGAGATGTATCAGGACCTGGGCGGCGAGGCGCTGTATTTCGGCAAGCCGCATCCGCCGATCTATGACCTGGCGCGCCGCCGCCTGGGCATCGACGACAATGCCCGCATCCTGGCGGTGGGCGACGGCATCGCCACCGACATTCCCGGCGCCGCGGGCGAGGGGATCGACGCGCTTTTCGTCACTGGCGGGCTGGCCGCGGCCGAGTTCGGCCCCGACGTGGAAAACCCCGACCCGGCCATGCTCGAGGAATGGCTGGCGATGCGGGCCGAGGCCCCGCGCTACAGCATCGGCCGGCTGCGCTGAGCTGCAAAACGGGCCGGTAATAATCGGTCCGTTTTTTGCCAGGCCGCATTATTTTATTGCGCGAAGCCCCCGGTGCTGCTATGCAGCATGAAGCTACTCACCGGGGGCATTGAATGATGCTGGACAATCTTCCGCGCGGCACCATCGTCATCGAGGATCTGGAAGTCGGGATGATGCGCTACCTGCAAAAGGTGGTGACAGACGAGGATATCGAGATGTTCGCGGCCGTCTCGACCGACCGCAACCCGGTGCATCTGGACGAGGATTACGCCCGCGACACCATCTTCGAGGGACGCATCGCCCATGGCATGCTGACCGCCGGGCTGATCTCGGCGGTGATCGGCGAACAGCTGCCCGGCCATGGCACGGTCTACCTGGGCCAGACGCTGAAATTCATGGCCCCGGTGCGCCCGGGCGACCTGGTGCGGGCCGAGGTGACGGTCGATGCCATCGACCACGCGAAACGCCGCGTGACCCTTGCAACCCGCTGCCTTGTCGGTGATACGGTCGTCCTGAAAGGCGAGGCGGTCGTTCTGGCGCCAAGCCGCAAATTCGACTGACCGGGCCGGTCTGCGGCCCACCGGGGGGGCCGCTTGCGCATCCATCACGACTGGAAAGCCTTGCCGCTCGATGCCCGTGGCGCGAGCGTCGCCATGGGCAATTTCGACGGCGTGCACCTGGGGCACCGCTCCGTCATCGACGCCGCCCGCGCCGCCTGCGACGCGCCCCTGGGCGTCATCACCTTCGAGCCGCATCCGCGCCAGTTCTTCGCCGGCGATGGCCCGGCCTTCCGGCTGATGAACGCGGAATCGCGCGCGAACCGGCTGGCGCGGCTGGGGGTCGATCACCTGTATGAATTGCCCTTCGATGCGGTGCTGGCCGGCTTCACGCCCGAGGATTTCGCCCGCGAGGTGCTGGTCGGCGGCCTTGGCATCCGCCATGTCACCGTGGGCGCCGATTTCTGCTTCGGCCGCCAACGCTCGGGCAGCGCGCAGACGCTGACCCAACTCGGGGCCGAGCTGGGCTTCGGCGTCACCGTCGCGCCGCTGATCGGCGACGGCGCGGTCGAATACAGCTCGACCGCGATCCGCCAGGCCCTGGCCCAGGGCCGCACCCGCGACGCCGAGCGCATGCTGGGCCACTGGCACCGCATCGACGGCGAGGTGCTGCATGGCGACAAGCGCGGCCGCGACCTGGGCTATCCCACCGCGAACATGGCGGTCGAGGGGCTGCACCTGCCGCAGCTCGGGGTCTATGCCGTGCTGGTCGACGTGCTGACCGGCCCGGACCGCGGCAGCTACAAGGGCGTGGCCAGCCTGGGCGTGCGGCCGATGTTCGGGGTGAACCGCCCGAACCTGGAAGTGCATATCTTCGACTTCAACGCCGACCTCTATGGCCAGCACCTGTCGGTGGCGCTGGTCGAATACCTGCGCCCCGAGGCCAGGTTCGACAGCCTCGATGCGCTGGTGGCGCAGATGGACCGCGACAGCCAGAGCGCGCGCGAGATCCTGGCGACCCGCTGATGCGCCCCAAGTTCTGGGAACTGCCGCTGAAAAACCTCGACAAGGCGGAATGGGAGGCGCTCTGCGACGGCTGCGGCAAATGCTGCCTCAACAAGATCGAATACGAGGACTCCGGCGAGCTGGCCTTTACCCGGGTCGCCTGCCGGTTGCTGGACGGCGAAAGCTGCCAATGCTCCAGCTACCCGAACCGCCATGATTTCGTTCCCGATTGCGTCGTCCTGACCCCGAAGAAGCTGCGCGAGATCGCCTGGTGGCTGCCCGCGACCTGCGCCTACAGGTTGCGTGCCGAGGGCAAGCCGCTCTACGACTGGCACTATCTGATCTCGGGGGACCGCGAATCGATCCATCGCGCCGGCGCCTCGGTGCGCGGCTGGACCGTCAGCGAGACCTCGGTGACCGAGGACGACTGGGACGATTACATCATCGAGGATCTGTCATGAATTTTGCCTCGGACAATGCCGGCGGCGTGCATCCCCGGATCATGGCGGCCCTGGCGGCGGCGAACGAGGGTCATGTCCCCTCCTACGGCGCGGATCGCATCACCCAGGCGGCGCAGGACCGGGTGCGGGAACTCTTCGACGCGCCCGAGGCGGCGGTGCATTTCGTGACCTCGGGCACGGCGGCCAATGCGCTGTCGCTGTCGCTCTTGGCGCCGGGCTGGGGCAAGGTCTTCTGCCACGAGACCGCGCATATCCAGACCAGCGAGACCGGCGCGCCCGAGTTCTTCACCGGCGGCGCCAAGCTGGTGGGCATTCCCGGCACCGGCGGCAAGATCACCCCCGAGGCACTGGCCGAGACGCTGGTGGCGCATGGCCGCGAAGGCGTGCATGCCGGGGTCAATGCCGCGCTGTCCCTGACCAACGCCACCGAATGGGGCACCGCCTACAGCCCCGACGAGGTCGCGGCGCTGGCCGGGCTGGCGCGCGAGGCCGGCTTGGGCGTCCACATGGACGGCGCGCGTTTCGCCAATGCGCTGGCGGGCCTCGACGTGGCGCCGGCCGACCTGACCTGGCGCGCCGGCGTCGACATCCTGTCCCTGGGCGCGACCAAGAACGGCTGCATGGCGGTCGAGGCGGTGGTGATCTTCGACCCGGCCAGGTCCGAGGAATTCGGCTTTCGCCGCAAGCGTGGCGGCGGGCTGGTCTCGAAGCACCGCTTCCTGTCGGCGCAGGTGCTGGGCTGGCTCGAGGGCGACCTGTGGCTGCAACTGGCGCGCCACGCCAATGCCATGGCGCATGAGCTGGCGCTGGGTCTGTCGCGGCTGCCGGGCGTGCGCATCGACCAGCGGGTCGAGACCAATTCGGTCTTTGCCACCATCCCGCGCGAGCTGCATCGCCGGGCCTGCGCCAGCGGCATCTGCTATCACCTCTGGCCGCATACCCAGGACGAGACGGGCGAGGATCCGGTCAGCATCCGGCTGGTCTGCGGCTGGGATACGCGGCTGGAGGATGTCGAGGACGCGCTGCGGGCGCTGGCCTAGCGCAGCGCGGCCGCCAGCAGTTCCAGCGCATGCGCGACCGTCGCGGCCCGCACCTCGGCCCGGCCGCGCGGGCCGAACTCGACCGTCTCGGTCCTGACGCCCGCCGCATCGGCGATGCCGAAACAGACCCGGCCCTCGGGCTTGTGCTCGGACCCGCCCGGCCCGGCGATGCCCGTCACCGCCACGGCGATGCCGGCGCACGAGCGTGCCAGCGCGCCGGCCGCCATCTCGGCCGCGATCTCCTCGCTGACGGCGCCATGGGCTTCCAGCGTCTCGGGGCGGATGCCCAGCATCTCGACCTTGGCGGCGTTGGAATAGGTGACGAAGCCGCGATCGACCGCATCCGACGAGCCCGGCACGTCGGTCAGCCGCCCCGCGATCAGCCCGCCGGTGCAGCTTTCGGCGGTGGCGATCATCACACCGCGCCGGCGTGCCAGGTCGAGGACAAGGGCGGGATCGGTCACAGCATCGGCTCCAGCACGGCATGGTAAAGCCCGGCCAGAATGACCGAGGCCACACCGGCGAACAAGCCCGCCCACAGGTCGTCCAGCATCAGCCCGGTCGCGTCGCCCCTGCGGTCGGCGCGTCCGACCAGCCAGGGCTTCCAGATGTCGAACAGCCGGAACAGCAGGAAGGGCGCGACATAGCCCGGCCAGGCGTCGAGGATCGAGGCGCCGTGCCGCGCCAGCGGGATCACCGTGAAGCTCATCGCCAGCCATTGCCCGGCGACCTCGTCGATCACCACCCAGGACGGATCCTTGTCGGCGCTGCGGGCCAGCACCCGCGGCACCGCCCAGAAGCCCAGCACGGTCGCCAGCACGAAGCCCGCCGGCACCAGCCAGGGGGAGAGCCATTCGTAGGTCGCGACCCCCAGCACCACGGCGGCGGCCGAACCCCAGGTGCCGGGTGCGGGCTTCAGCCGGCCGATGCCGAAGAATGTGGCGATCAGGTTTTCCATGGCGTCACCTGCGGATCAGGGTTGCGGTGGCGATGGCGGCGATGCCTTCCTCGCGCCCGGTGAAGCCCAGCCGTTCCGAGGTGGTGGCCTTGACGCTGATGCGGTCGAACTCGACGCCGGTGATCTCGGACAGGCGCAGCGCCATGGCGCCGGCATGGGGGCCGACCTTGGGCCGCTCGCAGATCAGCGTCACGTCGGCATTCGAGATCTCATAGCCCATCTGCCGGGCCAGTTCCGCGGCGTGGCGCAGGAAGATATGGCTCTCGGCCCCCTTCCATTGCGGGTCCGAGGGCGGGAAATGCCGGCCGATGTCGCCCTGCGCCAGCGCGCCATAGATCGCGTCGGTCAGCGCGTGCATGCCCACATCGGCATCGGAATGGCCGAAGAGCGCCTTGTCATGCGCGATCTTCACGCCGCACAGCCAGACATGATCGCCGGTCGTAAAGGCGTGCACGTCGAAGCCGTTGCCCAGGCGGATGTCCATGGTCCCCTCCAGAATCCGGCGCGCGCGCTTGAAATCGGCGCCATAGGTCAGTTTCAGATTGTCCTCGTCGCCCGGCGTCACCGTGACGGGGATGCCGGCGCGGATCGCCAGTTCCACGTCGTCGGCGGCGTCGGTCGGGCCGGCGCGATGCGCGGCCAGGATCGGCGCCAGCGCGAAACCCTGCGGGGTCTGGGCGCGATACAGCCCGTCGCGCGCGGCGGTGGCCTGCACGAGGCCGCTCTCGGCCCGCCACAGCGCATCGGTGACGGGCAGGGCGGGCGCGGCGGCTGGAGCGCCTTGCGCCAGCACCTGCACCACGGCCTCGATCACCGCGGTGGAAACCAGCGGCCGGGCGCCGTCATGGATCAGCACATGCGTCACGCCGCTGCCGGACAGGCTTTCCAGCGCCGCGCGCACGCTTTCGGCGCGGGTGGCGCCGCCTGCGACCAGCGTCACCGGGCCGGACAGCTCGGCCACGCCGCGGGCCATGTCCTCGGGCGCCAGCGTCACCACGATGCGCGGGAAATCCGCGAAGGCCGCGATGCTGCGCGCCAGCACCGTGGCGCCGGACAGCCTGCGCCATTGCTTGGGCAACCCCGCGCCCGCGCGGGTGCCGCGGCCGGCGGCGGTGATGATGACGGCATATGTGTCGGGTATTCTCATGGCGGCAAGCTTTAGGTCAGCCGCCCGCGCGAGGCAATCGCCAGCGCCGCCCGCGTATTGCCGCAGGGGAAAATCGCCGCCGGCCATGGCCCAGGCGCGCGCTTTCGTCCTATAAGATTCGCGACCGCCCGCGACGGGCCCCTGCCAAGGATTTCGCCATGACCGACCCCGCCCAGACCGATCTTTCCAAGGACGCCGCCGCGCGCGCCGCCGTGGCGCTGGTCCAGCCCGGCATGCGGCTGGGCCTGGGCACCGGCTCGACCGCCGCGATCTTCGTGCGCCGCCTGGCGCAGCGGGTCGCCGAGGAAGGGTTCGAACTGCGCTGCGCCGCGACCTCGAAGGCCACGGCCGAGCTTGCGACCTCGCTGGGCCTCAGGGTCGAGGATCTGAACGACATCGGCTGGCTCGACCTGACCATCGACGGCGCCGACGAGGTTGACCCGGACCTGAACCTGATCAAGGGCGGCGGCGCGGCGCATCTGCGCGAAAAGATCGTCGCCACCGCCTCGGACCGCATGGTGGTGATCGCGGACCAGGGCAAGGTCGTGGACCGGCTCGGCGCCTTCCACCTGCCGGTCGAGGTGATTCCCTTCGGCTGCCAGACCACCAAGACGCAGATCCAGCACGCGCTGGACGACCTGGGGCTGAAGCATCGCCCGATCCTGCTGCGCAAGCGCGACGGCGAAACCCTGCTGACGGATGAGGGCAATTACATCCTCGACCTTGCGCTGGAAGCGATCCCGGACCCGCAGGCGCTGGCGCGGCGGCTTTCGGCGATCGCCGGGGTGGTTGAACACGGGCTGTTCCTGAATATCTGCCAGCTTGCGATCATCGGCTGTCCCGACGGCTCGGTGGTGGAACTGCTGCGTGAGGATATCGAATGACTTTCGACTATGACCTGTTCGTCATCGGCGGCGGCTCGGGCGGGGTGCGCGCGGCGCGCATCGCGGCCAGCGAACACGGCGCCCGCGTCGGCCTGGCCGAGGAAAGCCGCATGGGCGGTACCTGCGTCATCCGCGGCTGTGTGCCGAAGAAGCTGATGATCTTCGCCAGCCAGGCCGAGGCCCATGCCGCCGAGGCGCGCGGCTATGGCTGGCAGACCGCCGGCGCCGGCGCCTTCGACTGGACCATGTTCCGCCACAAGCTGGATGCCGAACTGACCCGGCTGGAAGGGGCCTATACCGGCGGGCTGGCCGCCGCGAACGTGGACATCCACAAGCAGCGTGCCCGGCTGGCCGATGCCCATACCGTGGAACTGGCCGACGGCCAGCGCCTGACCGCCAAGCATATCCTGATCGCGGCCGGCGGCCGGCCCGCGCTGCCCGGCATCGAGGGCGAGGAGCTGGGGCTGATCTCGGACGACCTGTTCCTGCTGGAGGACCTGCCGGGCCGGGTGCTGGTGGTGGGCGGCGGCTTCATCGCCTGCGAATTCGCCACCATCCTGCAGGGCCTGGGCTGCCAGACCACGCTGTCCTATCGCGGCGACGCGGTGCTGCGCGGCTTCGACGGCGAGATGCGCCGCCATGCCACCGAGCAGCTGCGCATGATCGGCGTGGACCTGCGGCTGGAAAGCAACCCGGTCCGGCTGGCGGCCGAGGGCGAGGCGCGCCGCGTCGATTTCGCCGACGGCAGCAGCGAGGTCTTCGACGCGGTGATCTTCGCCACCGGCCGCGCGCCCTATACCAAGGGGCTGGGGCTGGAACAGGCCGGCGTCAAGCTGGGCCGCAAGGGCGAGATCGTGGTGGACGAATGGTCGCAAAGCTCGGTGCCCTCGATCTATGCCGTGGGCGATGTGACCGACCGGGTGAACCTGACCCCGGTCGCGATCCGCGAGGGCCACAGCTTCGCCGATACCGTCTTCGGCGCCAAGCCGCGCAAGGTCGATCACGGCCTGGTCGCCAGCGCCGTCTATACCCGCCCGCACGAGCTGGCGACGGTCGGCCTGACCGAAGAGGAAGCCGCCGCGCGCGGCCCGGCGCTGATCTATGTCGCCAGCTTCCGGCCGATGCGCTCGCTTTTCGCGGGCTCGGACGCGCGGGCGGCGATGAAGCTGATCGTGGATGCCGAGACCGACAGGGTGCTTGGCTGCCACATCTTCGGCCCCGAGGCCGGCGAGATGATCCAGATGGTCGCGATCCCCATGGGCATGGGCGCCACCAAGGCCGATTTCGACGCGGCGATCGCCGTGCATCCGACCCTGGCCGAAGAGCTGGTGACCATGCGCAAGCCCACGCGCCGCATCGGCGATGACAATTCCGACAAAGCCGACGCATCGGCTTGATTTTTCGACCGAAGGCACCAGTTTCCAACGGGAAGACACAAAAGAGCGAGGCACGAGACGGATGGCGGGACAAGGCCCCTGGGGCGGCGGCGGCGGAGATGACGGCAAGGGCGGCAAGCAGCCGCCGCAGGGGGGCGACCAGAAGGGCGGTCCGCGCCCCTGGGGCAATGCCGGAGGCAACAACCAGGGCGGCCGCGACGACCGCCCGCAGGGTCCGCGCCGGGGCGAGCAGATCCCCGAGATCGAGGAACTGGTCCGCAAGGGGCAGGACAAGCTGCGCGTGCTGATGGGCGGCAAGGGCGGCGGCGGCGGCCCGCGCGGCACCGGACCGCGCCGTCCCGGCCCGCAGTTCCAGATGAGCCGCGGCACCTGGGGCATCGGCGCGCTGGCCGTGGCCGCGCTCTGGGCCTTCACCAGCTTCTACACCGTGGACGAGGGCCAGCGCTCGGTCGAACTGCTGTTCGGCCGGCCCTATGCGCTTGGCGATCCGGGCCTGAACTTCGCGCCCTGGCCGGTGGTGACCAAGGAACTGGTCCAGGTCTCGGGCGAGCGGGTGACGGAAATCGGCACCGGCCAGGCCGGGCCGAACGACAGCGGGCTGATGCTGACCCGCGACCAGAACATCGTCGACATGCAATATCAGGTGGTCTGGAACGTCTCGGACCCCGAGAAATTCCTGTTCAACCTGGCCGATCCCGACGACACCATCCGCGCCGTGGCGGAATCGGCCATGCGCGACATCGTGGCGCGGTCGGAACTGGCGCCGATCCTGAACCGCGACCGCGAGCAGATCCGGGCCGAGCTGGAGCGCGCCGCGCAGGGCACGCTGGATTCCTACGACTCCGGCGTCAACATCGTCCGGGTCAACCTGGCGCGCGCCGACCCGCCGCGCGAGGTGATCGACAGCTTCCGCGAGGTGCAGGCCGCCCAGCAGGAACGCGACCGGCTGGAGAAAGAGGCCGACGCCTATGCCAACCGGGTGCTGGCCAATGCGCGCGGCGAAGCCGCCGCCGTGGTCGAGCGCGCCGAGGCCTATCGCGCCGAGGCCGTGAACAATGCCGAGGGCGAGGCCGCGCGCTTCAACTCGGTCTATGACGAATATGTCAAGGCGCCCGAGGTGACGCGGCGCCGGATGTATCTGGAAACCATGGAGAAAGTTCTGGGCCAGGCGAACAAGGTCATCATCGACGGCGAGGCCGGGCAGGGCGTCGTGCCCTATCTGCCGCTCGACCAGCTGCGCAGCGGCGCCACCGGCAATGCCGGCAGCAACAATGGCACCAACAACGGGGGGAACCAGTGATGAACCGTGCAATCTCTGTCCTGGTCCTGCCGTTCCTGGTCGTCATCGCGGTGATCGTGGCGGCCTCGGTCTATATCGTCGACGTGCGCGAAAAGGCCCTGGTGCTGCGCTTTGGCGAGGTGGTCGAGGTGCGCGAGAACCCCGGCCTCGGCATCAAGGTGCCCTTCATCGACAGCGTGGTGCGCTATGATGCCCGCATCCTCGGCCTGCCGACCCGGCCGATGGAGGTGACGCCCCTGGACGACCGCCGGCTGGTGGTCGATGCCTTTGCCCGCTGGCAGGTGCTCGACGCGCAGAAGCTCTATCAGGCGACCGAGGGCCGCGGCCTGCCCCGCGCGCAGGAACGGCTGGATTCGATCATCAACGACGTGATCCGCCGCGTGCTGGGCTCGGTGCCCTCGACCACCGTGCTGTCGGACGACCGCACCGCGCTGATGAACCGCATCCGCGACGGCGCGCGCGGCGAGGCCGAGGCGCTGGGGATCCGCGTCATCGACGTGCGCCTGACCCGCACCGACCTGCCCGAGCAGAACCTGACCGCGACCTATGCCCGGATGCGGGCCGAGCGCGAGCGCGAGGCCGCCGACGAGATCGCCCGCGGCGGCGAGGCGGCGCAGCGCGTCCGTGCCGCCGCCGACCGCACCGTGGTCGAGCTGACCTCGGAGGCCCGCAAGCGCGCCGAGGTGGTTCGCGGCGAGGCCGACGCCCGCCGCAACGCCATCTATGCCGATGCCTTTGGCCGCGATCCCGAGTTCTTTGCCTTCACCCGCTCCATGACCTCCTATGAGCGGGCGCTGAAGGGCGAGAACAGCTCGCTGGTGATCAAGCCCGATGGCGAGTTCTTCGACTATCTGCGCAACGACGGTTCCGACCGCGCCAACCCGGTGCCGACCCCGGCCCCGGCCGCACCCTCGGCCTCGGCCGAGCCGGCGACCGGCGCCGCCGCCGAGGATACGGTCGCCCCGACCGAGACCACGCGCGAGGGCGAGCCGCTGGGCGCGAGCTCGGGCGTCACGCTGACGCCGATGCCCGAGGCGCTGTCGAGCCCGCCGCAGCAGGAACCGGCCGTGCCGGCGAACTGACCGCGGCACGCGACGAAAACGGAAAAGGCGGGACGCATCGCTCTGCGCCCCGCCTTTTTTCATGCGCCGTCGCCCGGACTAGCGGGTCTCGGCCAGCAGGCCGGCGCGGCGGGCCTCATCCTCGGTCACCTCGCGCTGCCATTCGCGCCAGATCGAGACCAGCAGCGCCATCAGCACCGGCCCGACGAACAGCCCGACGATGCCCATGGTCTTGACCCCGCCGACGAGGCCGAAGAACGTCGGCAGGAAGGGCAGCTTCACCGGCCCGCCGACCAGCACCGGCCGGATGGTCTTGTCCACCACGAACAGCTCGCAGGTGCCCCAGATGAACAGCGCCGCGCCCTGCACCGGCGAGCCGCTGGCGACCAGATAGGCCGAGACCAGCGTGAAGCACAAAGGCGCACCCCCCGGGATCAGCGCCATGAAGCCGGTGATGACGCCGAAGGTCACCGGCGAGGGCACGCCGGCCAGCCAATAGGCGGTGCCCAGGATCACCCCCTCGCCGATGGCGATCAGCGTCATGCCGGTCACGGTCGAGCTGATCGTCGCCGGCACCACGCGCGACAGCCGGCTCCAGCGGTCGGGCAGGATGCGGCGGCCGATATGGTCGACCTGGGCCACGAACTTGTCGCCGTCGCGATACAGCACGAAGAGCGTGATCAGCATGAAGAGCAGCGTCAGCGCCAGGTGGAACGCCAGCGAGCCCGCCGTCACCGCGCCGCGATAGATCGCGCCGATGTTCGAGCCCGAGACCAGCTGCACGATTTCCGAGATGCCGCCGGGCCGGCCGATATAGGTGTGCCAGTTCTCGTCCAGCCAGTCGCCGACCTGCGGCAGCTGGACCATCCAGCCCGGCGTCGGCGCGCCGGTGGAATTGACCATGATCGCCCAGTTGATCCAGTCGCGCAGCTCGCGGAAGGCATAGATCAGCGCCATGGCGATGGGCACGACCAGGAAGCAGACCAGCACCAGCACCAGGGCCGTCGCGGCCCAGGTGCGCCCGACACGCGCCACCGCCCGCTCGCGCAGCGGCCAGCTGGCCAGCGCGATCACCATCGCCGCCAGCACCGGCACCAGGAAGCCGTGGAAGAAATAGATCGAGGCCGCGACGATCGCCAGCAACAGCCAGCGCGCCGCCGAGATATTGGTCACCAGCGGCGGCCGGTGCAGGCGCAGCCCGGTCTGGCGCGGCGCCTGGGCGGGGTGGGGTGCGGTCTGGGGGCTTGGCTCTGGGCCTGTGGTCATCGTCTCCGGTCCTGTCCGGCGCCGCGCGGACGCATCTTGGCGCAACGAGATAACAGAACGCCCGCCGCTGCAAGCCGGAATGCCGTCCCGGCCGGGTCAAGCCTGCCGCGCAGGCATGTCGGGGGCGTGACAGCCGCGGCCGGCACGGCTAGGATCGCCGCGACCAAGGGGAGCCCCGGCAAGGGGCTGAGAGATCGCTGGCAAGGGCAAGCCCCGCGCGGCGCGGTGACCCTTCGAACCTGATCCGGATCATGCCGGCGAAGGGATGGCCAGTCCGTGCGCCTGCCTGATGCCGGCCCCACCCCGGGGCCATCCCGGCCCCGCCCCAAGCCAGGAGGGCAGGATGCCCCAGACCTTCTTTGAAACCCTGCGCGACGAATGCGCCGCCGATTGGCAGGCCGCGACCGGCCATCGCTTCGTGCACGAGTTGCTGGCCGGCCGCATCGGGGATGCGGTCATGGCGCGCTATCTTGTGCAGGACCACCGTTTCCTCGATGCTTTCCTGACGCTGCTCGGTGCCGCCATCGCCAGCGCCGACCGCTTCGAATCGCGGCTGCGCTTCGGCCGCTTCGCCGGTATGGTTTCAAGCGACGAGAACGACTATTTCCTGCGCGCCTTCGCCGCCCTGGGCGTCTCGGAGGCCGAGCGCGCCGCCATTCCCGACAGCGCGCCCACGCAGGGCTTCCAGGCCATCTTGCGCGAGGCTGCCGCGACCCGCTCTTATCCAGCGGTGCTGGCGGTGCTGAACGTGGCCGAGGGGCTTTACCTCGACTGGGCCATGCAGGCCGAGACCCTGCCGGAAAACTTCGTCCATGCCGAATGGATCACGCTGCACGACAATGCGTTCTTCCGCGATTTCGTGGCCTTCCTGCGCGCCGAGCTGGACCGCACCGGCCCGGCCGAGGCCGCGCAGGTGCGCGACTTCTTTCGCCGCGCCGCCCGGCTGGAAGTCGAATTTTTCGATGATGCCTATGAGGCTTAGTGTCTAATCCTCGATGATTTCGAAGGGGGGCGGCTCGCGCGGCGGGCCGCCTTCGCGATAGTCCAGCACGATTCGCGCCAGCGCGGCCGGCGCCAGGTTCTCGCTGCTGTGGCGCAGCTCGGGCAGGCTCCACCAGCGGAATTCGCGGATCAGGCCGGCCTCGGGCGCGTCCTGCACCACGGGCCGGAACTCCGGCGTCTCGATCAGGAAGTAATGCTCGGATTGGCGCCAGCGCGCCTGCGGCAAGGGCAGGGTAAAGCGGCGGCGCCAGACCAGCGGGCCGAAGGCGGGCAGGGCAAAGCCCAGCTCCTCGCGCAGTTCGCGGCGCAGCGTCGCCTCGGGCGTCTCGCCGGGCTCGGCGCCGCCGCCCGGGGTGATCCACCAGTCGCCGGTGCCATAGTCGACGCGCATCAGCAGCACCCGGTCCTCGGGCGTCAGCAGAATGGCCCGCATGGCCTGGCGGTCGATGATGCGCATGGCCCCCTCCGATCACGAAAAAGCCCCGGCGCGGCAAGGGCCGGCCGGGGCGATCGCGGCCGCTCGCGGCCTATTCGTCGTCCGAATCCGCCACGTCGGCGATGTCGTCCAGCGACACGTCGCCGTCGTCATCGTCGTCGTCCAGCAGATCGTCGTCCAGATCCCCGGAATCGGCGTCGTCGTCCAGATCCTCGTCATCGACGAGATCGGTCTGATCCTCGTCGCGCGCGGCGGTCTTTTCCGAGATCAGCGAGCGCGAGCGGCCATTCGTCAGGCTTTCCGCCGTGAAAGAGGCGCCGCAGGCCGGGCAGGTCATCGGATCGTTCGTCAGGTCGTAGAAGCGCGTGGCGCAATGGGGGCAAAGGCGTTTCGTGCCCCATTCCTCTTTGGGCATGGTATTCTCTTTCTGCCGCGTTCAGGTAAATCCGCTGTCCCCTGCCATAGCCAGAAGGGGCTGTCAAAGGCTTTTCCCCTTGCGTCGGGACGGCGGCGCGGTGGAAATATGGGCCGAAAGGCAGGGCACCGCAAGATGCAGGCAGGCAAGGACAGGATTTGGGTCGGCGGCGACATCCCGGTGACGCTGCGCCGCTCGTCCCGGGCGCGGCGCATGACGTTGCGCGTGGCACGGGCGGGGGGCGAGGTGGTGCTGACCCTGCCCAGCCGCGCCAGCCTGCGCGACGGCCAGGCCTTTGCCGAGTCGCGGGCCGAATGGCTGCGCCAGGTCCGCGCCGACATGCCGGCGCTGCAACTGGTCGCGCATGGCGTCCAGCTGCCCGTCGAGGGCGTGCCGCGCCTGATCCGCCCGGCCGAGACCCGCCGCGTCGAGCTGACCGCCGACCTGCTGCTGGTGCCGCAGGGCCGGCCGCCAGGGGTGGTCGTCGAGGCCTGGCTCAAACACCTCGCGCAGGCGCGGCTGATCGCCGCCTGCGACCGCCACGCGGCCCGGCTGGGGCGGCCGTTCCGGGCGCTGGCGCTGCGCGACACCCGCTCGCGCTGGGGCAGCTGCACCCATGACGGCCGGCTGATGTTTTCCTGGCGCCTGGCCATGGCGCCGCCCGAAGTGCTGGACTATGTCGCCGCGCATGAGGTCGCGCATCTGGCGCATATGGACCACTCGCCCGCCTTCTGGGCCGCGACCGAACGGCTGCTGCCCGGCCATGCCCGCCACCGCGCCTGGCTGCGCCGCCACGGCCACGAGCTGCTGGCCTGGCGTTTCCGCATCTGACGGATTGACGCCGCGCGCATTTGTGATCACAGAGATGGCATGACAGTGACGCGCAATTCGGAAACCGCCGCGCATGAGCGGCTTTATCGCAGCCTTCGCCAGCGCATCATGCTGGGCGAATTGCCGCCCGGCCTGCCGATGACGCTGCGCGGCATCGCGGCCGAGCACCGCGTCTCGATGACCCCCGCGCGCGAGGCGGTGCGGCGCCTGGTCGCCGAAGGGGCGCTGACGCTTTCCTCCTCGGGCCGCATCACCACGCCGGAACTCTCGGTCGAGCGCATCGAGGAACTCGCCGCCCTGCGCGGCCTGATCGAGCCCGAACTTGCCGCCCGGGCGCTGCCCCGCGCCCACCAGGCGCTGATCGAGCGCATGGCCATCATCAACGCCGCCATCGGCGAGGCGGCCGAAAGCCATGACGGCGTCACCTATATCCGCACCAACCTGGAATTCCACCGCATCCTCTACCTGCGCGCCCAGGCGCCGGCGATGCTGGCCATTGTCGAGACGGTCTGGCTGCAGCTCGGCCCGACGATGCGGGCGCTCTATGGCCGGGTCAAGCGCCACGAGCCGCCGCGCCACCACCGCATGATCCTGGCCTCGCTGCGCGCCGGCGACGAACCCGGCCTGCGGCTTGCCGTGCGTGCCGACGTGACCCACGGGCTGCGCCACCTCTCGGCCAGCTGACGCGACCTCTGGCTTTCTCTGTTTGCCAAATACCCGAACCGGCCGCGACCCAAGCCGCCGCCGCTGCCGATCTCTCGCCATAAAACAGAAACGCCGCACCCGGGGGGCACGGCGCCAGTCACGTTCCGTTTTCCAATTACCCAAACCCGGCGGCTCAGACCTCCTCGATGCGCAACTCCACCGGCTCGCCGGCAATGACGCCGGTCTTCGGCAGCGCCTCGATGGCATGGTCGATGGCCTCGGGCGTGGTCTTGTGGGTCACGATCAGCACCGGGGCGACGCCGGCGGTCTGCTGGTGGCCGTATTGCCGCATGCGGTCGATCGAGATGCCGGAATCGCCCAGCACCGTGGCAACCTTGGCCAGCGCCCCCGGCTTGTCGGTCAGCGCCAGCCGGATGTAATAGGCGGCGGGCACCGCGGTCCGCGCCGGCTGCGGCCGGGCCAGCGCCGAGGCCGGCTGGCCGAAGCTCGGCATGCGCACGCCGCGCGCGATCTCGACCACGTCGGACATGACGGCGCTGGCGGTCGGACCCTCGCCGGCGCCGGCACCGCGCAAGACGATCTGGCCGACCGAGTCGCCCTCGATCACCACCATGTTGGTGCCGCCCTGCAATTGCCCCAAGGGGCTATCGGCGGGCACCAGGCAGGGCGACATGCGCTGCTCCAGCCCGCGCCCGGTCATCTGCGCCACGCCCAGCAGCTTGATGCGATAGCCCATGTCAGCGGCGCGGCGGATGTCGTCGATGCTGACCCGCTCGATGCCCTCGATCTCGACCGCGTCGAAGCTGGGGCGGGTGCCGAAGGCGATGGCGGCCAGGATCGCCAGCTTATGGCTGGCGTCGATGCCGCCCACGTCCAGCGTCGGATCGGCCTCCAGATAGCCCAGCTGCCGCGCCTCCTCGAACACCGTCTCATAGGGCAGTCCGGCGCTTTCCATCCGGGTCAGGATATAGTTGCAGGTGCCGTTCATCACCCCCATGACGCGGCGGATCTCGTTGCCGGCCAGCGACTCGGTCATCGCCTTGATCACCGGGATGCCGCCGGCGACGGCCGCCTCGAAGCGGATCACCCGGCCATGCGCCTCGGCCAGCTCCGCCAGCTCCTGGCCGTGGATCGCCAGCAGCGCCTTGTTGGCGGTCACCACGTCCTTGCCGGCCTTCAGCGCCGCCGTCACCGCTTCGCGCGCGACGCCCTCGTCGCCGCCGATCAGCTCGACGAAAACGTCCACATCCTCGCGCAGCGCCAGCGCCCGGGCGTCCTCCTCCCAGCCATAGGAAGACAGGTCCGCGTCGCGGTTCTTCAGCCGGTCGCGGGCGCAGACCGCGGCGATGGCGATGGGCCGGCCGGCGCGCTGGGACAGCAGCGCGGCGTGCTTCTGGATGATCTTGACGGTGCCGATGCCGACGGTCCCCAGACCTGCGATACCAAGACGGAGCGGCGAGGCGTTTTGCCCCTGGTTCTGGGCGGACATGCGAAACTCTTATCTATGGACGTTGCGGTGTTAGCGGATGCGGCGCGGGCTTGCAACGCAAGGCTTCACGCCTCGTCGTCGCCGGCCCAGCAGCCCGGCTCGCCGGTGGCGCGCATGACGCGCAGCACGCGGCCGCCGGTCTCGACGGTCTGCGCGCGGATGCGCTCCAGGTCGTCGAGCGCCATCGGCACCGGCCGCACCTCGCCCTTGGCGCTGACGAAGGCCGGATGCCAATGCGTCTTGCGCTCGGTCGGCCGCCACGAGGCATGGCAGAGCAGGTTGCGGTAAAGCCGGATCTCGCCCAGCCGGTCGGTGATCTTGTTGCGGTCGCGCAATCCGGGATGGCGGCGCATGGCGGCGTCGAGCTGCTCGATCAGCGTGCCCAGGGAATCGTCGGCCAGGCTGCCCATGCGGGCAAGCCAGGCCTGCAATTCCTCGGACGTCAGGTCGTCGGCCAGCCGGGCACGGTCCAGCGCATAGATGGTGCGCTTGATGATCTCCTCGAGCCAGCCGAAGCTCGCCACGCATTGCCCGAGGCCCGCGGCGAAATCGGCGGGCAGGGTGAAATGCGTCTCGGGCGCGGCGCCTATTCCCGCCATAATGCCGAAACCCAGCCGACCGGGCGCAGGTAATGGCGCAGGTGCTTGCCCAGGCTCTCGCGCCGGCGGCCGTCGAAGGCGGCGCGCAGATGGTCCAGGGGCGCACGATGCTGGTCCTTGTCGCTCCAGCGGCCCAGGATGGCATCGGGCGGGTTCAGGTCGCCCGGAAAGATCACGATGCGCGTCCCCGCCGGCACCCGCGCCGCGCGGACATAGTTCAGCGGGAAATTCGGCACGCAATGCATGCGGAAATGCGCGAGCCAACCCTTGGGCCAGAACTTCACCCCACCCGGCGCATTGCGGGTGACGAAGCGCTGCTCATAGCGGAACTTGTCGGCGGCGGCCTGCGGATCGGCGCGAAAGATGTCCTGCAGGGGCTTCAGCTTGCCGACGCGCATGCGATAGACCGAGGTCTGGCCCATCTTCTCGAAGGGCGTGTTGGGGTTCAGCCCCAGCACGGTATCGTCGGGATCGCCAAAGGCGAAGAAATCGTCGAGGCTGCCGGTCACGATCACGTCGAGGTCCAGGAACAGCACCACGCCCTGCACGTCGCCCAGATCGCCCCACAGCCGGGACTTCGGCCATTTGCCCTTGGTATTGACCGGCGCCTGGTAGTCGAACTCGGGCAGCGGCCGCACGGCGATGTCGGGATGCAGGCCGGCGCCGTCGTCGGTAAAGCAGTACAGCCGGAACGGCGGCGTGATGTTCCGCGCCACCATGGCATGCAGCCGGTTCACGAACTCGGGCCCGAATTTCGTGCCCCATTTGATGCAGATGACCTGCTTGACCGTGCCGTTGCGCCCGTCGTCCATGCCCGCCTCGCGTTTTGCCCGCGACATTCGCACGCAGGCCGCACGGCGGCAAGCCTCACAGGATCTTCTGCAGCAGCACCAGGTCCAGCCAGCGCCCGAACTTGCGCCCGGATTCGGGCAGATAGCCCACGCGCTGGAAGCCGATGGCCTCGTGAAAGCCGATGCCGCCGGCATTGGCGGCATCGACGGCCGCGACCATGGTATGGGCGCCGCGCGCCCGGGCGTGATCCTCGATCGCCGCCATCAGCGCCCGGCCGACACCACGCCCGCGCGCCCCGGGCGCCAGCAGGACGGTATGTTCCATGGCATGGATATAGCCCAGCCCGCCGCGGAACTGGTCATAGGTGGCGATGCCCAGCACCGCGCCCGCCGCCTCGGCCACCAGCATCTCGCGCCCGGCGGCGCGGCGGGTGGCGATCATCGCCCCCAGGCTCTCGACCGTGCGCTCCTCGCTGGAGAAGATCGTCGTGGTCTCGCGGATGATCGGGTTCCAGAAATCCAGGATGGCGGGAATGTCGCGGGTTTCGGCGGGGCGGATGATCATGCGGGCTCCATCGGGGAACCGGCCGCAAATCGCGCGGCGGCCAGCCTTCTTTGTTGTAGAAATACCCATGCGACGGCGACCGCAAGGGCCGCCGTGCGCCGCCCTAGGCTGCCCGGGCCGCCCGGATCAGCGACAGGATGTCCTTCGCCGCCGCCGGGATGTTGGTCCCCGGCCCGAAGATCGCCTTCACCCCGGCCTTCTTCAGGAAATCGTAATCCTGCTGCGGGATCACGCCGCCGCAGATCACCAGGATGTCGCCGGCGCCCTGGTCCTTCAGCGCCGCGATCAGCTTCGGCGCCAGGGTCTTGTGGCCCGCCGCCTGCGAGGAGATCCCGATTACATGCACGTCGTTGTCGATGGCGTCCTGCGCGGCTTCCTCGGGGGTCTGGAACAGCGGTCCCACGTCCACGTCGAAGCCGATGTCGGCAAAGGCGGTGGCGATGACCTTGGCACCGCGGTCATGGCCGTCCTGTCCCATCTTCACCACCAGCATGCGGGGCCGACGGCCCTCTTCCTCGGCGAATGCCTCGACGTCGCGCTGGATCTGCGCGAAATCCGCGTCGCCCTCATAGGCCGCCCCGTAAACCCCTGCCAAAGTCTTCACCTCCGCCCTGTGGCGCCCGAAAGTGCCCTCCATCGCCAGACTGATCTCGCCCACGCTGGCCCGCGCGCGGGCGCATTCGACCGCCGCCTCCAGCAGGTTGCCGCCCTCGACCGTGCGCCGGCCCAGCTCCAGCAGCGCCGCGTCGCAGGCCGCCTGGTCGCGGGTGGCGCGGATGCGCTCCAGCCGGGCGATCTGGGCCTCGCGCACCTTCATGTTGTCGATGTCGAGGATGTCGAGCGGCTCTTCCTTGGCCAGCCGATACTTGTTCACGCCGACGACCACCTCGTCGCCGCGGTCGATCATCGCCTGGCGCCGCGCCGCCGATTCCTCGATGCGCAGCTTCGGCATGCCCGAGGCGACGGCCTTGGTCATGCCGCCCATCGCCTCGACCTCCTCGATCAGCGCCCAGGCTTCCTCGGCCAGCCGTGCGGTCAGGGTCTCGATGTAATAGCTGCCCGCCAGCGGATCGACGACATGGGTGATGCCGGTTTCCTCTTGCAGGATCAGCTGGGTATTGCGCGCGATGCGGGCGCTGAATTCGGTCGGCAGCGCGATCGCCTCGTCCAGCGCGTTGGTGTGCAGCGACTGCGTGCCGCCCAGCACCGCCGCCATCGCCTCGTAAGCCGTGCGGATCACGTTGTTATAGGGGTCCTGTTCCTGCAAGGACACGCCCGAGGTCTGGCAATGCGTGCGCAGCATCAGCGAGGATGCCTTCTTCGGCTCGAATTCCTTCATGATCCGGGTCCAGAGCAGCCGCGCGGCGCGCAGCTTCGCGACCTCCATGAAGAAGTTCATGCCGATGGCAAAGAAGAAGCTCAGCCGCCCGGCGAAATCGTCGACATTCATGCCGGTCTTCAGCGCGGCGCGGACATATTCGCGCCCGTCGGCCAGGGTATAGGCCAGCTCCTGCACCAGGTTGGCGCCCGCCTCCTGCATGTGATAGCCCGAGATCGAGATCGAGTTGAAGCGCGGCATCTCTTTCGAGGTGTATTCGATGATGTCGGCGATGATGCGCATCGAGGGTTCGGGCGGATAGATATAGGTGTTCCGCACCATGAACTCTTTCAGGATGTCGTTCTGGATCGTGCCCGACAGCACGGCGCGGGAATGCCCCTGTTCCTCGCCCGCGACGATGAAATTCGCCAGGATCGGGATCACCGCCCCGTTCATCGTCATCGAGACCGAGACCTTGTCCAGCGGGATGCCATCGAACAGGATCTTCATGTCCTCGACCGAATCGATGGCGACGCCGGCCTTGCCCACGTCGCCCTCGACGCGCGGATGGTCGCTGTCATAGCCGCGGTGCGTGGCCAGGTCGAAGGCCACCGAAACCCCCTGCTGCCCGGCCGCCAGGTTGCGGCGATAGAAGGCGTTCGATTCCTCGGCGGTCGAGAAGCCGGCGTATTGCCGGATCGTCCAGGGCCGGCCGGCATACATGGTCGCGCGCGGCCCACGGGTAAAGGGCTCGAGCCCGGGCAGGCTGCCCAGATGCGCCAGGCCCTCGGTGTCGGCCTGGGTATAGAGCGGCTTGACCTCGATCCCCTCCAGCGTGTGCCAGTTCAGGCTGTCGGGATCGGCGCCCTTCAACTCCTTGCTGGCGAGATTGCGCCATGTCTCCAGGTCGGCTTTGCTGCTTTCGCTCATCTTGCATCCTTTCCCATGGCCCGCCGCGCCCTATATGAAAGGGGGAACGGGGGCGCGATGAAACTGAAACGGTTGATAATTCTGGCTGTGGTGCCGCTTCTGGCGGCGATGGGACCGAAACCCGAGGGCGAGGCCGACGGCCACCGGCCATATGTGCGCGGCGAGGTGCCGGCGGCGCGCGACGGCGCGCCCGCGCCCGGCGGGCCGCTGACCGGCACCGCCGCGCAGGCCCTGACCGTGCTGCCGGCATCCGAGGCCGATCCGGCGGAATTCCTGTGGCAGGCCCGGCCGGTGGTGATCTTTGCCGATACCGCGGCCGACCCGGCCTTCATCCGGCAGCTGGCCGACCTGCAGGCCGATCCGGCGCCGCTGCTGGCGCGCGACGTGGTCGTCGTGACCGACACCGACCCGGCGGCGGCCAGCCCCTGGCGTCGGCAGCTGCGCCCGGAAGGCTTTTCGCTGGTGCTGCTGGACAAGGACGGCCAGGTCAAGCAGCGTAAGCCCGCGCCCTGGTCCGTGCGCGAGATTTCCCGCGCCATCGACAAGTTCCCGCTGCGCCGGCGCGAGATCGGCCGCGCGGCAGTGCCGTGAGATACTGCGAAAATCGAGGCATTTCTTTGTGCGATAATCGCAACGACTTCGTTGCGGCCCGGCCCCCGAGCCATTATCTTGGGAACAGGGCAGCCGCGCTGCCCGCTGCCAAGGAGGCCCGCCATGTCGAATTCGCCCCTGCCGCGCGTGACGGAACGCCCGGACGCGCCCAAACCGCCCCGGCTGGACTCGGCTACCGAACAGCTGGTCGAACGGCTGCGCAGCGCCCGCACCGCGAATGAAATGGCCGAGATCGTCGGATTGAAGCCCATCAAAGGTCGCTCCGGTCCGAAGATCGCTTATTGAGCCGCTGGCGCAGCTCGGCCAGCTCGCCCGGAAGGCTGCCGGCCAGACCAGCGATCTGGGCCTGACGCGCGGCCAGAGCCGCGGCGCTTTCCCGCTCCAGCATCTGCCGCAGGGCAGCCTCGCCGAAGAACACGCTGGTCATCAACAGGCGCACGGCCTCTTGTCCGCTTTCCAGCGCCGATTCGGTCAGTTCCAGGTAATCCGCGAACATCTCGACGGCACGCGCCTGGTCCTTTTCGGCCTGCTCCCGCATCGCCTCGGCGAATGAGGCCATGATCGACAGCTGCCGGTAATAGGTCACCACCGGGTCGATGACATCGGCCGGCAGGATATGCACCTCTTCGATGATCGCGGTGAAGATGCGGTCGTTCGCCTGCGCCGGGATGAAGGGGAACCGGCCGCTTTCGCGCAGCCGGGCCAGCAGGGCGGCGGCGCCCTCGGCATCCAGCCGCTGGCTTTCCAGCGCCACGACATGGGCGCGGATCTCGGCCAGCAGGGCGCGCTGCACGTCGCTGACCCGCTCGACCCGCAGGATGCGGGCGCGGCGGCGGTTCAGCCAGTCATCGACGGGCCGGGCCAGCATCGCCACGACGGCGGCGACCAGCGCCGCCACCACCGTGGGATTGAGGATGCTGCCCGTGCCCTGGAACATGGATCACTCGAATTCCATGATCACGTCATCGACCTTGAGGCTTTCGCCGGCCGAGGCGTTGACGGATTTCACCACGCCGCGCCGCTCGGCGCGCAGGATGTTTTCCATCTTCATCGCCTCGACGGTGGCCAGCGCCTGGCCTTCCTGCACCTCGTCGCCGGCGGCCACGTTCACCTTGACCACCAGCCCGGGCATCGGACAGAGCAGGAATTTCGAGGTGTCCGGCGGCAGCTTCTCGGGCATCAGCCGCGCCAGTTCGGCGGCACGCGGACGGCGGACATAGGTTTTCAGGTCCGCGCCGCGCACCCGCAGCCGAAAGCCCGAGGGCAGGCGGTCCACCTTCAGAACCAGCGGGCTGCCGTCGACCGACAGCCGCGCCAGCGATTGCCCGGGCAGCCAGTCGCTTTCGACGCGCAGCTTGCGGCCGGCGATCTCGACGGTCGAGCCCTGCTTGTCGGCGGTGATGCGCACCGGGAATTCCTGGCCCGCGACCGTCACCACCCAATGCTCGCCGACATGGCGCTCGTGGTTGTCGAGCCGGCCCGAGATGCGGGTGCGCCGGATCTCGGCCACGCGATGCATGGCCGCGACCGAGGCGGCGATGCGCTGGATCTCGGCCTCGGGTAGGGTCGCGCCCAGGAAGCCCTCGGGATATTCCTCGGCGATGAAGGCGGTGGAAATATCGCCCGAGACGAATTTCGGATGGTCCATCACCGCCGACAGGAACGGCAGGTTGTGGCCGATGCCCTCGACCTCGAACTCGTCCAGCGCCAGCCGCATCTGCTCGATGGCGGCCTCGCGGGTCGGCGCCCAGGTGCAGAGCTTGGCGATCATCGGGTCGTAATACATGCTGATCTCGCCGCCCTCATAGACGCCGGTATCGTTCCTGACCCCCGCAGCGGCGGCCGGAGGATGGTCGCCCGGCCGCGCCGGCACCCAGCGGTCGGCGTCGAGCAGCGGCCCGGCCGCCGTCTCGGCCGGCGGGCGATAGCGGGTCAACCGGCCGATCGAGGGCAGGAAGTTGCGATAGGGGTCCTCGGCGTAAAGCCGGCTTTCGATGGCCCAGCCGTTGATCGTCAGGTCGTCCTGGGCAAAGGGCAGCGGCTCGCCATTCGCGACGCGGATCATCTGCTCGACCAGGTCGACGCCGGTGATCAGTTCGGTCACCGGATGTTCGACCTGCAGCCGGGTGTTCATTTCCAGGAAATAGAAGTTCTTATCGGCATCGACGATGAATTCGACCGTGCCGGCGCTGGTATAGCCGACGGCCTTGGCCAGCGCGCAGGCCTGCTCGCCCATGGCCTTGCGCGTCGCCGCGTCCAGGAAGGGCGAGGGTGCTTCTTCGATGACCTTCTGGTTGCGGCGCTGGATCGAGCATTCGCGCTCGTGCAGATAGACGCAATTGCCGTGCTTGTCGGCCAGCACCTGGATCTCGATATGCCGGGGCTGGGTCACGAATTTCTCGATGAAGATGCGGTCGTCGCCGAAGCTGTTCGCGGCCTCGTTCTTCGAGGATTCGAAACCCTCGCGCGCCTCCTGGTCGTTCCAGGCGATGCGCATGCCCTTGCCGCCGCCGCCGGCGCTGGCCTTGATCATCACCGGATAGCCGATCTGGTTCGAGATCTTCACCGCCTCCTCGGCATCGGCGATCAGGCCCATATAGCCCGGAACCGTGCTGACCCCGGCTTCCTGCGCCAGCTTCTTCGAGGTGATCTTGTCGCCCATGGCCTCGATGGCCGGGCTGGGCGGGCCGACGAAGATGACGCCTTCCTTCTCCAGCGCCTCGGCGAATTTCATGTTCTCGGACAGGAAGCCATAGCCCGGATGCACCGCCTCGGCGCCGGTCTGGCGGATGGCGTCCATGATCCTGTCGATGACGATATAGGACTGGTTCGCCGGCGGTGGGCCGATATGGATGGCCTCGTCCGCCATCTTGACATGCAGCGCGTTGCGGTCGGCATCGGAGTAGACCGCGACGGTCTGGATGCCCATCTTTTTCGCGGTCTTGATGACGCGGCAGGCGATCTCGCCCCGGTTGGCGATCAGGATTTTCTTGAACATGCTGGTTTCCCCTGGGGCAGGTGCCGAACGTAAGAAAGCCGCCCCGGCACGATGCCGGGACGGCCAGAAAGGAAGGCGTCGCCGCGATGCGGCGGCGTATCAGTAGCTGCGATAGCGCGGCTGGGTCGGCTGGCAGAGACGCACGTCGTCGCACAGCGCGCCGGCGACGGCGCCGATGGCCGCGCCCTTGGCGACGTCATGGCCGCCGACATGGGCGACGGTCGCGCCGACGCCCGCGCCGATGAGGCCGCGGTCCATGTCGGTCGGATTGATGTTCTGGGTGCAGCCGGCCAGGCCCAGGAGGCCCAGACCGACGACGAGAGCGAGTTTTTTCGACATGCGAAATTCTCCGGGATGCGGGCCGCGCGCGGGCTGTCACCCGCGCAAGCGGCCCCGGTGGAATCAGTAGCCGCGCGACTGGCAGACGCCGGCGTCGTCGCAAAGCGCGCCGCCCGCCGCGCCGATGAGCGCACCGGTGCCCACGTCGCCGTCGATGATCTTGGCGACGGCCGCACCGGCCAGGGCGCCCCCGGCCGCGCGCTGCGCGTCGGGCGAGATGCCGCTGCCGTAGCCCTGGTCGCAGGCGGCCAGGCCGCCGACCAGCAGAAGGGCGCCCGAAAGACGGAGGATGACGGATTTTTGCATAGTTCTTTGCCTGTATTATGGACCCGCTGACGGGCCGTTTGCGATAGGGGTGCGGCCAATATTGCACGCGCCCGTTTCGGAAGAAACTGACAACGGTGTGAAAACACTAGGCTACGCGGCAATCCGCCCATCGCTCCGGCCGGCATCAGGCTCCGTCCTCGTCGATGTCGTCCTCGTCCCAATCGGCCTCGTCGTCCCAGTCGAATTCCGGCGCCTCGGCGGCGAAAAGCTCGGGGAATCCGGCCTCGGCGCGCTTCATGTCGACGCGCAGCAATTGCTCGTAATCGGTCGGGTCCAGCCTGCCGACGGCCACGACCTCGCGGCCCAGAAGCCAGGACAGCCGGCCGGCGTCCAGGTTGCCGCGCTGAAAGGGCTCGTCGCCGAAATGCGCGATCAGCGCCGCCAGGAAGGCGGTGTCGGCGCGCTTGTCGACGGGTTTGCGGTCGCGGAACCGCTCGCGCCGGACCAAGGGCGTTGCGCCCTTCTTGTTGGCGCGGCGGATGATGAACTGGAAATCGGTGCCCGGAAGACGGCCCGGAAAGCCGCGATGCTTCAGCATGTCTTGCCCCCTTTGTCGGTGGTGACGCGCGGGGGCGGGCAGGGGCGCGGTTGGCGCGGGCCGCCTGGCAGCCCGCGCGCGGCGAATGGCTCAGTTGGCGCCGTATTTGCCTTGATACACCGGCTCGGGCTGAACGGCGACCGGGGTGATGACTTCCGGCTCTTTCTTGGCGCAAGCGGCGGCCAGGCCGACGAGGACGAGGGCCAGAACAAGTTTCTTCGACATGGTGTCGTGCTCCTGTAGGGCGGGACGCGGCGGTCCCGACTGCTCGGTTGAGATTCGGTCGCATGGCGCGGCCGTGCGCGCATGATAGCCAGCACCTGCACGGCCCGACAGGCGCAGCCAAGCCCCGCGGGCGCGGGCGCGGCCGGCTGTGGCCCGCGTGCATCAGGGCGCAAGGGCTTGAAATGGCGCATCACCACGGCTCCCATTCGCAGGCGTCGCGGTCCTTGGGCAGGCGGAAGGCCTCGAAGAGCTGCACCACTTCGGGGTCGTAGGCGCCGAAGGCGGTTTCCTTGCTGGCCAGGCTGATGATGATCTGTTCGGGACGCGGGGCCGGGCTGGCGATGCGGGGCAGGGCCCAGTTCTCGCACAGCCAGACGATGTCGAGATGGATCGGGTCCTCGGCCAGAACATCGGGGGCGGCCGGCAGCACCGGCTGCTCCAGCAGGGCGTCGGCGTCCTCCTCGGCCCCCGTTTCAGCTCCGGTTTCGGCCCCCGCTTCGGCGACCATCTCGGCCTCGGCCTCCAGCGTGGCGGGCTCTCCGCTGACCTCGCCGCTTTCGGTGTCGATGTCGATGGGGCCGCGCCCCTCGGCATCCTCGAAATCCGAGGCCGGGCCGCTGGTCGCCGGCACGCGCTGCGCCAGGTCCGGCATCACGAAGCGAAAGCGATAGGTCAGGCCCAGCCCGCCGGAACTGTCGTGCCGGGTTTCCTGCCAGGTCACCCTGGCGCCCGAGGGCAGCACGATCTCGGCCGGCCCGCCAGCCGCCGCCGCCCCGCCCGCCACCAGGGCAGGGGGGATCAGCGCCAGGCAGATCGCCGCCAGTCTCGACATGGTTCCTCCCTCGGGTCCGGCCGGTTACAGCGGGATATTGTCGTGCTTTTTCCAGGGGTTCGACAGCTTCTTGCCGCGCAGGCTGGCGAAGGCCCGCGCCACGCGGCGCCGGGTCGAGCGCGGCTGGATCACCTCGTCGATGAAGCCCTTTTCGGCGGCGACGAAGGGATTGGCGAAGCGGTCCTCGTAATCCTTGGTGCGGGCGCCGATCTTCCCGGCATCGCCAAGCTCGCTGCGATACAGGATCTCGACCGCGCCCTTGGCGCCCATCACCGCGATCTCGGCCGTGGGCCAGGCATAGTTGAAATCGCCGCGCAGGTGCTTCGAGGCCATGACGTCATAGGCGCCGCCATAGGCCTTGCGGGTGATGACCGTGACCTTCGGCACCGTCGCCTCGCCATAGGCGAACAGCAGCTTCGCGCCGTGCTTGATGACGCCGCCATATTCCTGGCCGGTGCCCGGCAGGAAGCCCGGCACATCGACGAAGGTCAGGATCGGGATCTCGAAGGCGTCGCAGAAGCGCACGAAACGCGCCGCCTTGCGCGAGCTGTCGATGTCGAGGCAGCCCGCCAGCACCATCGGCTGGTTGGCGACCACGCCCACGGTCTGGCCCTCGATGCGGATGAAGCCGGTGATGATATTGGCGGCGAAATCCTTCTGGATCTCGTAGAAATCGCCCTCGTCCGCGACCTTCAGGATCAGCTCCTTCATGTCGTAGGGCTGGTTCGGGTTGTCGGGGATCAGCGTGTCGAGGCTGGGCTCGATGCGGTTCGGGTCGTCGAAGAACGGCCGGGTCGGCGCCTTTTCGCGGTTGTTCAGCGGCAGCAGATCGACCAGCCGGCGGATCTCGGTCATCGCCTCGACGTCGTTCTCGAAGGCGCCGTCGGCGACCGAGGATTTCTTGGTATGGGTCGAGGCGCCGCCCAGCTGCTCGGCGGTCACCACCTCATTCGTCACCGTCTTGACCACGTCCGGGCCGGTCACGAACATATAGGAGGTGTCCTTGACCATGAAGATGAAGTCGGTCATCGCCGGCGAATAGACCGCGCCGCCGGCGCAGGGGCCCATGATGACGCTGATCTGCGGCACCACGCCCGAGGCCATGATGTTGCGCTGGAACACGTCCGCGTAACCGGCGAGGCTGGCGACGCCTTCCTGGATGCGCGCGCCGCCGGAATCGTTCAGCCCGATCACCGGGGCGCCGTTCTGCACCGCCATGTCCATGATCTTGCAGATCTTCTGCGCATGGGTTTCCGACAGCGAGCCGCCGAAGACGGTGAAGTCCTGCGAAAACACATAAACCATGCGGCCATTGATCGTGCCCCAGCCGGTGACGACGCCGTCGCCATAGGGCCGGTCGTCCTCCATGCCGAAATCGGTCGAGCGGTGGCGGACGAACATGTCGAATTCCTCGAAGGAACCCTCGTCCAGCAGCAGTTCCAGCCGCTCGCGCGCGGTCAGCTTGCCGCGGGCGTGCTGGGCGTCGATGCGCCGCTGCCCGCCGCCCAGCCGCGCGTCGCGGCGGCGCGATTCCAGCTCGCCAAGGATGTCCTTCATCAGCCGTCTCCCTTTCGGTTTGCGGGCAGACTATCGGCTTGCTGCCGGCCAAGAAAGCAGAAAGCCGAATATTTGCAAACTATGCTAGCAAACTTCGCTGCAAATGGATTAAGTTGCAAAACGGCGCCGCACCCGCCAAATCTCTTGACGCCGCGCGGGGCAGGGGCCATGCCGCTGCCATGGGACTCGTGATCGATATTCCGGCCATCGTGGCCAACTGGAAGGCGCTGGCGGCCAAGGCCCCCGGCGCGAGTGCTGCGGCCGTCGTCAAGGCGGATGCCTATGGTCTGGGCGCGGCGCAGGTCGCGCCGGCGCTGTATCAGGCGGGCGCGCGGGATTTCTTCGTCGCGCTGGCCGGCGAGGGCCGCGAGATCCGGCCGCTCTTGCCCGACGATGCGCGTATCTTCGTGCTCTCGGGCCATATGGAGGGCGAGGATCTGGCGGGCCTGATCCCGCTGCTGAACAGCCCCGAGCAATTCTTCCGCGACCGCGCGCTGCGTCCCGGCGGGCCTTTCGGCATCCAGCTCGACAGCGGCATGAACCGGCTGGGCTTCGAGCCCGGCGAATGGGCCGCCGTGCGCGCCGAGGCGCTGGCCGCGGGCCCGCAGCTGATCATGTCGCACCTGGCCTGCGCCGATGAGCCCGATCACCCGGCCAATGCCCAGCAACTGGCGGCCTTCCGCACCATGACCGAGGGTTGCGGCGTGCCGCGCTCGCTGGCGGCGACGGGCGGCATCCTGCTGGGACCGGACTATCATTTCGACCTGGTGCGGCCCGGCATCGGGCTTTACGGCGGCGAGCCGTTCCTGGATGCGCAGCCGGTGGTGACGCTGGCGCTGCCGGTGATCCACACCCGCGAGGTCAAGCCGGGCGAGTCGGTCGGCTATGGCTACAGCTGGACCGCCGAGCGGCCCGCGCGCATCGCCACGCTGGCGGCGGGCTATGCCGACGGGCTGGCGCGGGCGCTGGCGCGCGAGGGCAAGCTGACGCTCTGGGCCGGCGAGCATGCCGTGCCGGTCGTCGGCCGCATCTCGATGGACCTGATCACCGCCGACGTGACCGGGCTGCCCTTCGTCCCCGAGGCGCTGGAGATCCTGAACGCCCGCCAGGGCGTCGATGCGGTGGCGGCGCTGTCGGGCACCATCGGCTATGAGATCCTGACCTCGCTCGGCCGGCGCTACGCGCGGACGTATCGGTGAACCCAATCCGACTGACCGGCCGTGCCGCCATTGGCCTGACCCGCGCCATCGGCCGGGTCACGCTGTTCGCGGCGCGCGGCCTCGCCCGCGGCGCCCGGCACCCGGCGGAACTGGCGCGGCAGCTTCTGCATCTGGGCTGGCTGTCGCTGCCGGTCGTCGGGCTGACGGCGCTCTTCACCGGCGCGGCGCTGGCCCTGCAGATCCATTCCGGCGGCGAGCGGTTCCAGGCCGGCGACGTGGTCCCGGCCATCGTCGCCATCGGCATGGCGCGCGAGCTTGGCCCGGTGCTGGGCGGGCTGATGGTCGCGGCCCGCGTCGCCAGCGCCATTGCGGCGGAACTCGGCACCATGCGCGTGACCGAGCAGATCGACGCGCTGGTCACGCTCTCGACCGACCCGGTGGCCTGGCTGGTCTCGCCCCGGCTTTGGGCGGGGGTGCTGTGCGTGCCGCTGCTGGTGGGCGTGGGCGACGTCATCGGCATCATGGGCGGCTGGCTGATCGGGGTGAACGCGCTGGGGTTCAACTCGACCACCTATCTGGCGAATTCCTGGGCCTATCTGGAAAGCTGGGACGTGGTCTCGGGGCTGCTGAAGGGCGCGGTTTTCGGGCTGATCGTGGCGCTGTCGGGCTGCTGGTTCGGCATGACGGCGGGCGGCGGCGCGGCGGGCGTGGGCCGGGCGACGACCAGCGCCGTGGTCGCGGCCTCGGTCGGGATCCTGGCCGCGAATTTCGCGCTGACGGGGCTGTTCTTCTGATGCTGGCGGTGCGCGGCCTGTGCAAGAGTTTCGGTGCCAAGCGGGTGCTGGACCGCGTGGACCTGGACCTGGCCGAGGGCGAAAGCCTGGTGGTGATCGGCGGCTCGGGCACCGGGAAATCGGTGCTCTTGCGCTGCATCCTGGGGCTCGAGGCGCCGGATGCCGGTTCCATCATGTGGAATGGCGCGCCGATCGGCCCGGGTTTCATGGACGCCTTCGGCATGCTGTTCCAGAATGCGGCGCTGTTCGACAGCCTGCCGGTCTGGCGCAATGTCGCCTTTCGGCTGCTGCGCACCATGCCGAAGGCGCAGGCGCGCGCCATCGCCCTCGAAAAGCTCGCCCGCGTCGGCCTGGGCCCCGAGGTCGCCGACCTCTACCCCGCCGCGCTGTCGGGCGGCATGAGGAAGCGCGCGGGGCTGGCCCGCGCCATCGCCGCCGACCCGCGGGTGATCTTCTTCGACGAGCCGACGACCGGCCTCGACCCGATCCGCGCCGCGACCATCAACGCGCTGATCCGCGACATCGTCGATGAGACCGGCGCGACGGCGATCACCATCACCCATGACATGAGCTCGGTCCGCGCCATCGCCGACCGGGTGGCGCTCTTGGACCAGGGCCGGCTGCGCTGGCAGGGCGGCGTGGCCGAAATGGACGCGGCCCCCGACGACTATCTGCGCGACTTCATCGCCGGCCGGCCCCGGCCGATGGCGCGGGCGCCGCAGCCGTGACGGCCTTTTTTCCGCCGAACGCCGGGCAAATGGCGGTTATCGGGACGGCCCCCCTTGTGCGAATCCCGCGCAGTTGCAACCATGGGTTACGACAACCCCGAACCCGGAGTAAGATTTGGGTCTGAACCCACCGCCCCCCGCGACTGCGACTCCCGGCGAAACCCTGCTGGAATTCCACGACAACAGGCTGCTGATCGACCTTTGTGGCCCGCATGACCGCCACCTTGCCCGCATCGAGGAGGCGCTGAAGGTGCATATCCTGCGCCGCGGCAACCTTCTGTCCATCGTCGGCCCCACCGATGCCCAGGCCGAGGCGGCGCAGGTGCTGCGCGGGCTTTACGCGCGGCTGGAACAGGGCCGCCCGGTCGAGGCGGCCGAGGTCGAGGCCGCGCTGCGCATGGGCGTCGAGACCGCGCCCGAAGGCCCGAGCCCGGCCGAGCAGCTGGAAATGTTCCAGACCGGCCCGATCGAGCTGCGCACCCGGAAAAAGACCGTCGAGCCGCGCACCGACGCGCAAAAGGACTATGTCCGCAACCTTTTCGCCAATGAGCTGGCCTTCGGCATCGGCCCGGCCGGCACCGGCAAGACCTATCTGGCCGTCGCGGTCGGCGTCACCATGCTGATCGGCGGCCATGTCGACAAGATCATCCTGTCGCGCCCCGCGGTCGAGGCGGGCGAGCGGCTGGGCTTCCTGCCCGGCGACATGAAGGAGAAGGTCGACCCCTATATGCAGCCGCTCTACGACGCGCTGAACGACTTCCTGCCGGCCAAGCAGCTGCAGAAGCTGATGGAGGAAAAGCGCATCGAGATCGCGCCCCTGGCCTTCATGCGCGGCCGCACGCTCGCCAATGCCTTCGTGGTGCTGGACGAGGCGCAGAACGCCACCACCATGCAGATGAAGATGTTCCTGACCCGGCTGGGCGAGGGCTCGCGCATGGTCGTGACCGGCGACCGCACCCAGATCGACCTGCCGCGCGGCGTGCATTCCGGCCTGACCGACGCCGAGAAGATCCTCAAGGACATCAAGGGCATCAGCTTCAGCTATTTCACCGCCAAGGACGTGGTGCGCCACCACCTGGTCGCCCGCATCATCGAAGCCTATGACGCCGAGGCCGAGGCGGCCTTGGCGCGCGGCGAGGTCTTCGACGAGCGCGGCCAGCGCATCCCCCGGCGCGAGCCGCGCCTGGCCAGCGGAGGCGGCGATGCCTGATCCTGCCCCCGCCGAGCCCGCGCCCGAGGTGGTCGACATCGTGCTGGAGGACGACCGCTGGGAGGACGCGGGCCTGCCCGCCATGGCCGAACGCGCCGCCCGCGCCGTCGGCGACTGGCTGGAGCTGGGCGCATTCCAGGTCGTGGTGCTGGGCTGCGACGATGCCCGCATCGCGACGCTGAACGCCGAGTTCCGCGGCAAGCCCAAGCCCACCAATGTCCTCAGCTGGCCCGCCGTCGAGTTCGACCCGCGCGCACCCGGCGAGCATCCCGAGATCCCCGAGATCGAGGAGCTGGGCGACATCGCCATCTCCTACGACACCTGCCAGCGCGAGGCCGAGGCCCAGGGCAAGCCCTTCGCCGACCACGCCACGCATCTGCTGGTGCATGCCATCCTGCACCTGGCCGGCTATGACCACATCGACGACCAGGACGCCGATACGATGGAAAGCGCCGAGCGGCAGATCCTGGGCAAGCTCGGCATCCCCGATCCCTATCTGGAACACGAGACATGACCAACGACCGAAGTCCCGACACGCCCGTTTCCGCCGACCCCGCCTCATGGGCGGATGGCATCGGCGGGGAGGGGCGTGACCTGCCGCAATCGCGCGGCATTCTGGGGCGCATCCTGGGCGCGTTTTCCGGGGGCGACGAGGGCGAGGCGGCCGAGCGCGCCGAAGCCGCCCCCGCCGGTCCGGCCGGCGCGCCGGGCCTGTTGAACCTGCGGCGGATGCGGGTCGACGACGTGGCGGTGCCCAAGGCCGAGATCGTGGCCGCGCCGGTGAGCGCGACCCTGGCGGACCTGGTCGAGATGTTCCGCGAGCACGGCTTTTCCCGCATCCCGGTGTTTCGCGGCACGCTAGACAGCCCGCTGGGCATGATCCACCTGAAGGATCTGGCGCTGAAATACGGCTTCGGCGCGCAGGTTCCGGTCAAGTTCGCGCTGCGGCCGATGCTGCGGCCGCTGCTCTATGTGCCGCCCTCGATGCCGATCGGGGTGCTGTTGCAGCAGATGCAGCAGAAGCGCATCCACATGGCCATGGTCATCGACGAATATGGCGGCGTGGACGGGCTCGTCACCATCGAGGACCTGATCGAGCAGGTCATCGGCGAGATCGAGGACGAGCATGACGAGATCGAGGGCGGTCTCGCCATTGAGGAAAAGCCCGGGCAATGGCTGGTCCAGGCCCGCGCCGCGCTGGAGGATGTCGAGGCCGAGACCGGGCTGCGCCTGGCCGACGAGGAAGAAGACGAGATCGACACGCTGGGCGGGCTGATCTTCATGCTGACCGGCCGGGTGCCGGTGCGCGGCGAGGTGATCCCGCACGACAGCGGTGCCGAATTCGAGATCGTCGACGCCGACCCGCGCCGCATCAAGCGGGTGCGGCTGCGCCTGCCGCAGGCCGAGGCGCCCGCCGACCCCGCGCCCGACGCGCCCTAGAGCGCGGCGAAGGCCGGGGCATGGCCGATGCGGCTGCCGCTGGGCAGCGCCGGCCCCCGCGCCATCAGATAGGGCCCGGCATAGGGCGAGGCCAGTTCGACCGGGCGAAAGCCGAAGCGGGCGTAATAGGCCGGGTCGCCCTGCACGACGATGCTGTGATCCTGCAAGCCGCGCAGCGCCGCGCCGACCAGGGCGCTGCCGATGCCGCGCCCGCGCAGTGCCGGATGCACCGCCAGCGGCGCCAGCGCGAAGGCCGGCCCGTCGGCGGCCAGGGGCGACAGGGCGACATGGCCGATGATGGTGCCGCCGGATTCGGCCACCAGCGACAGCGACAGGTCTCCGGCCGCGCGCAATCCGGCGACCAGCCGGGCCTCGTCCTCGCCGCCGAAACTGCGGCGCAGCAGCTCGGCGATGCCGGCATGATCCTGCGGCACCTCGGCCCGCAGCCGCGGCAGCGGCGCGCTGCGGGTGAAATCGCGCTCGATATCCTGGCTCTCGCGGCCCCAGCGGCTGTCGCGCAGCCGGTCGCGATGCGCCTGGAAGGCGTCCTCGTCGGCGTAAAGCTCGTCCAGTTCCCAGACCAGCGGGTCGTCGGCCTGGGCGAGGTCGAAGCGCAGGTTGCCCGGCTCGGCCCGGCTCAGCGCGACATGGTCGGTCAGCAGGTCCAGCGCGAGCAGCATCTGCGCGGTATCGGCGCAGATCAGCCGGCCGGTCAGCCGGACCAGGGCCGGCTCCAGCGGGATCGGCTCGCCCGTGGGCAGCGAGGGGGGCGAATGCTTGTGGTCATGTCCGCAGGCGCAACTCATGGCGGGTTCCTGATTCAGATACACGAGGGGCGCGGCACCGGTCGGTTCGGCGGCCAGACGCCGCGCGCGCGCCCCGCTGCAATTGCGGACGCGCGCCCGTCCATCGGGCGACATCCGGCCGGCTTTGTCAATTTCCGAAGCGGGCGGCGGCGTGAATAGAATGTCGCAAATTGTGTCAGGAGCTTGCGCATCGCGCGAGCGGCAAGCCAGGCGGGTATTTGCAGAGCAAAGAAGACCGGGCAAGGCCGCTTTTCACCGTTTTCACAAATACCCGGATCCTGCCGGTGCCCGGTGCGCTCCGCGCCAGGGTTTTTTGCCGGATGCCTTGATGTCCGGGCCGACGCTGGCGGTGAGGCCGGCGCGCTGCCCGGCCGGCTCAGACGGTGTCGAGGTAAAGTTCGACGGTTTCGTCGTCCGAGAGTTCGGCCATGTAATGCAGTTCCTGGCGCTTGGTCATCACGAAATTCTCGATCAGATGCGCCGGAAAGATGCGCCGGATCTGCGGGCAGGCGGCGAAGGCGTCGATGGCGGCGCCCCAGGTCGCCGGCAGCTGCGCCAGGCCCTGTTCATAGGCATTGCCCTGGATCGGCGCCGGCGGGTCGATGCGGTCCTCGATGCCGTTCAGCGCCGCGCCCAGCACCGCCGCGACGCTGAGATAGGGGTTCACGTCGCCGCCGGCCACGCGATGCTCGATCCGGCGCGCCTTGGGGCCGGAGGAGGGGATGCGGATCGCCGAGGTGCGATTCTCATAGGCCCAGCCGATGCCGGTGGGCGCATGGGCATTCGGCACCAGCCGGTCATAGCTGTTCTCATGCGGGGCGAAGACCAGGGTCGAACCGGGCATGGCGGCGAGGCAGCCGGCGACGGCATGGCGCAGCATGTCCGAGCCGGCCTCGCTGCCGTCGTCGAAGACATTGCGGCCCTGCGCGTCCAGCACCGAGAAATGCATATGCATGCCCGAGCCGTTCCACATCTCGTAGGGCTTGGCCATGAAGGAGCCGGCAAAGCCGTATTGCCGCGCCAGCCCCTTGACCAGCAGCTTGAAGAGCCAGGCGTCGTCCGCGGCCTTCAGCGGGTCGGGCTGGTGCATCAGGTTGATCTCGAACTGCCCGGGCGCGGCTTCGGAAATCGCCGTGTCGGCGGGGATGTCCATCGCCTCGCAGGCCTCGTAAAGCGCGGTGAAGAAGCGGTCGAAGGCATCGAGCGCGCGCAGCGACAGGGTTTCCGCCCCGGTGCGGCGCTTGCCGGAACGCGGGCTGGGCGGCACGCGCAGCTGGCCGCCGGAATCGTCGATCAGGAAGAATTCAAGCTCGGTCGCCACCACCGGGGTCAGGCCGGCGGCCTTGTAGCGATCCACGACGCGGGCCAGCGCCTGGCGCGGATCGCCGTCATAGGGCCGGCCGTCCAGGTGGAACATCCACAGCGGCAAGAGGCCGGTCGGTGCCTCGAGCCAGGGCATCGGCATGAAGCCGCGCTCGGTCGGCAGCAGCAGCCCGTCCGGGTCGCCGGCCTGAAAGACCAGCGGGCTGTCTTCGATATCCTCGCCCCAGATGTCCATGTTCAGGACCGAAAAGGGGAATTTCGTCCCCTCGGTCAGGATCTTGTCGGCAAAGCGGGCGGGCATGCGCTTGCCGCGCGGCTGGCCGTTCAGATCGGCCGCGGCCACGCGGATGGTCTTGACCTCGGGATGCTCGCGCAGCCAGTCCATGGATCACCTGATGAGATTGGGCCGGTAGCGCAGCCGCCTGGCCGCGCCCGGCAAATGGCGGTTCAGCCGCCGGTTGACGACCCCGAACAGCCCGATCAGGCACAGGGTCAGAAGGATGAAATAGCCCGCGACGATGGGATAGGCCACGAAGGGGTTGAAGGTCTTGTCGGCGAAATAGCTGGCGTAATAGAGCGCGTCGCCCTGTTGCCGGAAGGCCGGGAAGCCGGAAAAGAACACCAGCGTCGTGGCATGCACCAGGAAGATCGCCTCGTTGGTATAGGCGGGCCACGCGAGGCGCATGGCGGTCGGCCAGACGATGCGGCGATAGCGGCGCCAGCCGGTCATGCCGTAGGCGTCGGCGGCCTCAAGCTCGCCCTTTGGGACGTTGCGCAGCGCGCCATAGAAGATCTCGGCCGAATAGGCGGCGGTGTTGAGCATCAGGACCAAGAGCGCCCCGGCCCAGGCCTTGGTCATCCAGCTGGTCGCGACGGTGATGCCCAGCACGTCGACGCCGGCGCGGGGCAGCTGCACCAGCGCCTCATAGGCGACGAAGAACTGGATGAAGAGCGGGCTGCCGCGAAAGACGAAGATGAACCATTCGGCCGGCTTGCGGAGCCAGGGGTTGCGGCTGAACCTGGCCACCGCCAGCGCATTGGCCAGGAAGAAGCCGAAAAACAGCGCCAGGAAGCCGAAATACAGGTTCCAGATCAGGCCCGAGCCGATCAGCGTCACCTGCTGGCACAGCGTGAAATCCGAACGCGGCAACAGCTTCTCGCCGATGCCGATCGCGCGCAGGGCATAGTCCTGGATGGTTTGCAGACACTGGCTCATGTCGCGGCCTTTCGCATCGCCTCGCCGGCGGCGGTGGCCTGGCCGCGCGACAGCCGCGACCGGATGCGGTCGAAGATCCGCTCGGAGCCCCAGGTCATCAGCAGGTAGAAGACCAGGATGGCGAGGAAGTAGTAGATGCGCCAGTCGGGATGCGGATAGGCATAGGCGCTGGTCTTCGACCCGCCCAGCTCGCGCGCCCAATAGACGATGTCCTCGACGCCCAGAATGAAGAGAAGCGGCGTGGCCTTGACCAGGATCATCCACAGGTTGCCGAGGCCCGGCAGGGCATAGGTCCACATCTGCGGGATCAGGATGCGCCGGCTGACCTGGCGCGGGCTCATGCCATAGGCCTCGGCGGTTTCCAGCTGGGCGCGGGGCACGGCATCCATGGCGCCGCGCAGCACGTTGGCGGCGAAGGCGCCGAAGACGATCGAGAAGGCGATGACCGCCAGGGCGATGCCGTAGAGCTGGTGCACCCAGGCCGGCGAGGTGGAGAGCGGCAGCTTGGCCGCGGCGCAGACCAGGAACTCATTGCCCTGCCGGATCGGTATCGAGGGGTCGCAGAATACCTTGGCGCGCAGCCATTCGAAGCCCTGGTCCAGCGCGATGGGCACGAAAAGGAAGAAGATGATGTCGGGCACGCCGCGCACCATCGAGGTATAGACCTTGCCGAACCAGCGCAGCGGCGCGATGCGCGAGCGTGCCGCCAGCGCGCCGCCGAAGCCGAAGAGCAGCGCCACCGGCGCCGTGATGAGCAAGAGCAGGATCACCGTCCCGAAGGACAAATAGAACAGCACATGCTTGCCCGAGCTGAGATAGCACATCAGCCAGGCCAGCCCTTCGAGTGTTTTCGGATCGGCGCAGGACGCGAACATGGATCACCTGTGGCGCCGCCCGGCACCGGACCGGGCGGCAGAGCGGTTGGGACTTCGGCCGATCAGAAGATCAGCGCCTCTTCGCCATACCATTTCCTGATCATGGCGTTCAGGCTGCCGTCGGCCTTCATCGATTCGATGGCCTTGTCGAACTTGCCCTTCAGCTCGGTATCCGACTTGCGCAGGCCGATGGCGATGCCCTCGCCGACGACCACCTTGTCCTGGCCTTCGATCCAGACCAGCTCGCCATTCGATTCGTTGACCGAGGCAGCCAGGAAGTCGCGGTCGGCAAAGACCGCCTCGGCCTCGCCGTTGCGGACGGCGGCGATGGTTTCCTCGCCCGTCGGGAACTCGACCAGGGTGGCGCCGCTTTCGGCGATATAGCCGGCCTGGATGGTGTTGGTCTGGGCGGCGACCACGCCCTTGATGTCGGCATCCGGGGACAGGGCGGCATAGGCCGACAGCGGCGGCGGGGTGTAGGCTTCGCTGAACTGGATCGCCTTCTTGCGCTCGTCCGAGATGTTCATGCCGGCCATGATCGCGTCGTAGTTCGAGCTGACCAGGTTCGGGATGATCGAATCCCAGTCGTTCTTGACGAAGGTGCATTGCAGTTCGGCCCGCTTGCACAGCTCGTTGCCCAGCTCGATCTCGAATCCGTCGAGCTCGCCCTTGTCGTTGACGAAGTTGTAGGGAGGATAGGCGCCCTCGGTGCCGATGCGCACGTTCTGGGCCATGCCCATGCCCGCCGTCAGGGCCAGTGCGGCAGCGGCTGCAAGCATGATCTTTTTCATTCGAACTTCTCCTGTTGGATTTTATTCGGCCATGGTGGCGCTGAGGAACTGGCGCAGCCGGTCCGAGCGCGGGGCGCCGAACAGCTGCGCCGGCGCGCCCTCTTCCTCGATCCGGCCTTGATGGAGGAAAACCACGTGATCGCTGACATCGGCGGCCAGGCGCATGTCATGGGTGACCAGCAGCATGGTGCGATGTTCGCCGGCCAGGTCCTTGATGACCTTGACGACCTCTTGCTGCAATTCGGGGTCGAGCGCGCTGGTCGGCTCGTCCAGCAGCAGCGCCTTGGGCTCCATGCAAAGCGCGCGGGCGATGGCGGCGCGCTGCTGCTGGCCGCCCGACAGCTGTGCCGGCCAGGCGTCGGCCTTGTCGCCGATACCGACCTTGGCGAGCAGCGCGCGGGCGCGCGCCTCGACCTCGGCCGGGTTGCGGCGCAGCACCTGGACCGGCGCCTCCATGACGTTTTGCAGGATGGTCAGGTGCGACCACAGGTTGAACTGCTGGAACACCATCGACAGGTTGGTGCGCAGCCGCGTGACCTGGGCGCGGTCGGCGGGCGCGCGGGCCATGCCGGTGCCGCGCCATTTCACCGGCTCGCCCTCGAACAGGATCTCGCCTTGCTGGCTGTCCTCGAGCAGGTTGCAGCAGCGCAAGAGCGTGGATTTGCCCGAGCCCGACGAGCCGATCAGGCTGATGACATGGCCGCGCGGCGCGGTCAGGCTGACGCCTTTGAGCACCTCGAGCTGGCCATAGGCCTTGTGCAGCCCGCGGATTTCGATCACGGGGCCGCGGGCGGTTTCGGCCGGGGCCGGGCGGGTCTGGTCTGCGTCGCTCATGCCGGTATGAGGCGATATTTGCCGCGGGATTGCAATGTTTTCATGCTTGGCTTTTCTGGCAGATCGCCGGGCTTCGGCGGCTTTTGCGGCAGATCGCCAAGGCCCGCCGGAATGAGGCGCGGTCAGGAATCCGGCAGCCCGTCGTCGTCCGCGGCGCCAAGGCCAAGCGCATCCAGCGCCGCCTGGCGCGCCATGGCCGAATCGCGGTCGTTGATGCCCAGAAGGCCCGCGACCAGCCGCACCAGCGATTCCTCGTCCGGGCTGCGCCGGCCGTCGGCATAGGCCACCTCCCACATGGCGCCGATGATGGCGTGGCGGTCGTCGAGATCGATGCGGTCCTTGATCGTGCGGGTGAAGCGCACGGTATCCGGGGCCTCGGCCTCGATCATCTCGGCGGCGGCGCGGCGTTCGACCGCCTGGGCGGCGGACAGGCCGTGGCGGCGGGCCAGGATCTGGTCGATACGCTGCTGTTCGGCCGCGCCATAGCGGTCGTCGGCGCGGGCGAGCCGGACCAGAAGCGCCGCGACCGCCACCTCGGCGTCATGGCCGTTCAGGCGGCTGCCATCGAGATCATCGGTGAAAAGTCTGCTGAGAAGGTTGCGAAACATGGGACGATGATAAGGCATTTTTTATGAAGAACAACAAGTTTGAAGGAAATTGTCAGGCGGCTTCCCAGCCCTCGACGATGGCGAGGTCTGCCAGGGCGCAGGGCAGGCGCAGCGCCAGGGCGGCGCGGTATTCCGGGCTGTCATAGCAGGCGCGGGCGGCGGCGAGATCGGGGAATTCGATCACCACGCTGCGCGGGCGCAGGCTGCCCTCGACCACCTCCTGGGCGCCGCCGCGCACCAAGAAGCGGCCGCCATGCGCGGCGAAGGCCGCGGCATTGGCTTGGCGATAGGCCTCATAGGCCAGCGGGTCCTCGACCGTGACGTGACCGATCCAATAGGCTTTCGGCATGCGGCTTCCCCTTGCGTTGCCTGTGGCGCGATGTTGCGCCGCAGCGCCGCGACCGCAAGGGGGTTTCTTGGCTCAATACCGCTGCGGCACGTAAAGTTCGTGCGGCAGGACATCGCGTTCGTAATCGGGATTGAAGACCCGGTCCGGCAGGTGGACCTCTTCATGGGGCACGTCGCCATAGGGGATCTGGCTCAGCAGATGCGCCATGCAGTTCAGCCGCGCCCGCTTCTTGTCGTTGCCGGGCACGATATACCAGGGCGCCTCGGGGATATTGGTGCGCTCCAGCATGTCCTCCTTGGCCTTGGTGTAATCCTCCCAGCGCACGCGGGATTGCAGGTCCATCGGCGACAGCTTCCACTGTTTCAGCGGGTCGTGGATGCGCATCAGGAAGCGCATCTGCTGTTCCTCGTCGGTGATCGAGAACCAGTATTTCACCAGCCGGATGCCCGAGCGCACCAGCATGCGCTCGAATTCGGGCACGTCGTTGAAGAACTGCTCGACCTGGTCCTCGGAGGCAAAGCCCATGACCCGCTCGACCCCGGCGCGGTTGTACCAGCTGCGGTCGAAGAGCACGATCTCGCCCCCGGCCGGCAGGTGCGGCACGTAGCGCTGGAAATACCATTGCGTCTTTTCGCGATCCGAAGGCGCGGGCAGCGCCACGACCCGGGCGACGCGCGGGTTCAGCCGCTGGGTGATGCGCTTGATCGCGCCGCCCTTGCCGGCGCTGTCGCGGCCCTCGAACAGGACCACGACCTTTTCCTTGTGATAGGCGACCCAGTCCTGCAGCCGGATCAGTTCCGATTGCAGCCGCAAGAGTTCGCGGAAATAGTCGGCGCGCGGCATCTGCTCGGGATGGGTGTCGCGGTAGATGCGGGCGATTTCCTGCGACAGCACCGCGTCTTCCAGCTCGATCTCGTAATCCTCGTCGAGCGTGTCCTGAAGCTCGGCCTCGAGCCAGTCCTTGGGGGGATCGTCCTGCATCGCATTCTCCTGCTGTCTTGGGCGCGGTGTAGCCGCGGAATGTGACAGTCCGGTGTCTTGTTTCAGAACAGCCCGGCGCAAGCCCGGATCACGCCGAAGGCGAAGCCGCCGCCGCTGGCCTCGGCCACGGTGCCGCACCAGCGCCCGTCGCCGGAAAACAGGCTCTTGCTGCCCCTGGGGCGATAGGCCACGCGCTTGCCGGTCAGGGTGAAGAGGTTCAGCGTGCCGGCGCCGTTCGGGGCGTAATAGCCCACCGCCGTGCCGTCCGCGGTGAAGATCACCCGCTTTTCGTTTTCCGGATTGCGCGGCGAATTGGCGAAGCTGGCGCCGCTGTTGGCCGAGCTTGCGGCCGAGTTTGCCGCCGCATGGGGCGAATTCGCCTGGCGCGCGGGCTGGTTCTGCGGCGCGCCGGCGCCAAGGTCGAAGGGCAGCCTGGTCTGGTCCAGCAGGAACAGCGGCGCATCGGCCGCAGCGGGCGCGGCGGCGAGGGCCAGGATCAGGGCAAGGGGTTTCCGGGTCAGGCGCATGGTCGGCTCCGTCTGCTGCGCCGATTGTGCGACAGGGGCGGACGGAAGGACAGGGGGGATGCGCGTAATACCGCCCTGAGCCGATGGCTGTCAGGATGACGACAGCAGGATCACCCCCGCGACCAGCACCCCGCACCCGGCCAGACGCCAGGGGCCGACCGTCTCGCGCAGGATCAGCATGCCCATCAGCGCGCCGACCATCATCGACATTTCGCGCATCGGGGCCACCAGGCTCAGCGGTGCGCCGCCCGTCAGGGCCGCCAGCACGAGGATATAGGACAGCGGCTGCAACACGCCCACGCCGATGGCGGTGCGCCAATGGCCCCGCATCGCCGCGACGGCGCGGCGGCGGTCGGCAAGGACCACCGGCAGCAGCAGGAAGACGCGCAGCAGGTTGGTGAACCAGTCCAGCACCACCGGCGCGATGCCAAGCGCCTTGACCGCATAGGCATCGACCACCGTATAGCTGGCGATCAGCCCGCCGGTCGTCACGCCCCAGCGGACGCCGGCCTGGCCTCCGGGCCGGGTGAAGGCGGCCAGCCTGCCCTGGGTGGCGATCAGCAGGATGCCGGCCACGACCAGCGCCAGGCCAAGCAGGCCCATGCCGGTCGGCGTCTCGCCCAGGATCAGGAAGGCCCCGATCGAGGAAAGCATCGGCCCGGTTCCCCGCGCCACCGGATAGACCACCGACAGGTCGGCCACCCGATAGCCGTGTTGCAGGCACAGGCTGTAGCCGAGGTGGATCAGCCCGCTGAGCAGGACGAAGCCCAGCTCGATCCAACGCCAGCCGAGGCCGCCCCGCGCCAGCAGCCAGACCACCCAGGGCGCATAGGCGATGCAGGCGATGATGCTGTAGGCCAGGATGAAGGCCGGCCCGGCCGAGGCGGCGCGCTTGGCCAGCAGGTTCCAGCTGGCATGGATGAAGGATGCAAGAACGACGAGAAGAGCCGAGGCAAGCGTCATGGAGACCCCCTTGTGCGCCGGGATGGCGCGGTTGATCTCGACGTCTCCTCCCCTGGGCTTTTGTCCCTTGGGTGCAGCCGGGAACGCCCCGGTCTCTGCAACGCTCGGTCCTGCGGCCGCTTGCCCGGAACCCTAGTTGCCACTCGGTCGATGTCGCGATCCTAGCCGGTATCGGACAGCGGCCTCAAGGGCCGACCGTCCGCCTTGCCCCCGCATGGAGGCCCCGCGCGTCCCTTTCTCCTTAAACCAGCCGCTCGTTTTCCATCGCGGCGCGGACGAAACCCGCGAACAGCGGCGCCGGCTCGAAGGGTTTCGACTTCAGCTCGGGATGCGATTGCACGCCGATGAACCAGGGGTGGTCGCGGTATTCCACCACCTCGGGCAGCCGGCCGTCCGGCGACATGCCCGAGAAGCACAGGCCCGCCGATTCCAGCTGGTCGCGGTATTTCGCATCGACCTCGTAGCGGTGGCGGTGGCGGTCCTCGATCTCGGTCGCGCCGTCGTAGACCTGCGAGATGCGCGATCCGGGCGTCAGCACGGCGGTATAGGCCCCAAGCCGCATGGTGCCGCCCTTGTCGTCGGAAAGCTTGCGCTGGACCGTGTAATTGCCCTGCACCCATTCCTTGAGGTGATAGACGACAGGGGTGAAGCGGGTCTCGCCGGCCTCGTGGTCGAATTCCTCGGAGCCGGCGTCGGGCATGTCGGCGAGGTTCCTGGCCGCCTCGATCACCGCCATCTGCATGCCCAGGCAGATGCCCAGATAGGGCACCTTCTTCTCGCGCGCATAGCGGGCGGCGGCGACCATGCCCTCGGTGCCGCGCTCGCCGAAGCCGCCGGGGACGATGATGCCGTTGTAGCCGTCCAGCAGATGCGCGCCTTCGCCTTCCAGCTTCTCGCTGTCGACCCAATCGGCCTTGACGCGGACGCGGTTGGCCATGCCGCCATGGGTCAGCGCCTCGGCGATGGATTTATAGGCGTCCTCGAGCTGGGTATATTTGCCGACCACGGCGATCTTGACCCGGCCCTCGGCATTCTCCAGCCGGTCCATCACGTCTTCCCAGCGCGACATGTCCGGGCGGGGCGCCGGGCTGATCTGGAAGGCGTCGAGCACCGCCTGGTCCAGGCCGGCGCGGTGATAGGCCAGCGGCGCCTCGTAGATCGACTTCAGGTCATAGGCCGGGATCACCGCATCGGGGCGGACGTTGCAGAACAGCGCGATCTTGGCGCGTTCCTTTTCCGGGATCGGATGCTCGCTGCGGCAGACCAGCACGTCGGGCTGCAACCCGATGGAGCGCAGCTCCTTGACCGAATGCTGCGTCGGCTTGGTCTTGAGTTCGCCCGAGGCGGCCAGATAGGGCAGCAGCGTCAGGTGCATGAAGATGCAGCGCCCACGCGGGCGGTCCTGGGCGAATTGCCGGATCGCCTCGAAGAAGGGCAGGCCCTCGATATCGCCGACGGTGCCGCCGATCTCGCAGAGCATGAAATCGACCTCATCCTCGCCCACGGCCAGGAAGTCCTTGATCTCGTTGGTGACGTGGGGAATGACCTGGATGGTCTTGCCGAGATAGGCGCCGCGGCGTTCCTTCTCCAGCACGTTGGAATAGATCCGGCCCGAGGAGACCGAGTCAGTCTTGCGGGCCGAGACGCCGGTGAAGCGTTCGTAATGGCCCAGGTCCAGGTCGGTCTCGGCGCCGTCGTCGGTGACGAAGACCTCGCCATGCTCGAAGGGGCTCATCGTGCCCGGGTCGACGTTCAGATAGGGGTCCAGCTTGCGCAGCCGGACGGTATAGCCGCGCGCCTGCAGCAAGGCCCCCAGCGCCGCCGAGGCAAGCCCCTTGCCCAGCGAAGAAACAACGCCGCCGGTAATGAAGATATAGCGCGCCATGGAGGGGCCCCCGTGAGTGAATTCAATAGAAAATCGCGGCCCGAATCTGGGCGGCATCACGGGACTCGAGATATAGCCGAATTGTCCCGCAGCCGCAACGGACCGCCATGTGTTGTAAGGGGCGCCGAGAGCGCCCCAAGGTCTGGTGTCAGTTCTGGGCCGGAGCCGGGGCGGTGGTGCCGGCCGGCTCCGCCGGGGTCTCGGCCGCCGGCGGGGTCGCGGGGGCCGGCGCGGCCGGGGTTTCCGCCGGCGCTGCGGGCGCTTCCGTCGCCGGGGCCTGCGTCGCGGGCGCGGGCGGCGTCACCGGCTGGCCCGAGCCGGGCACCACGGGCTGGCCGGCGCCGGGCGGCGGCGCATAGTCGCCGATGCCGGGGATATTGGTCGCGGGCTGTTCCTGGCTCGCGCCGCCCAGGTCCAGTTGGTCGACGATCGAGCCGCTGGAGGCGTTGCGCGCCGCGATGATGGTCAGGGTCATCGAGGTGATGAGAAAGCCGATGGCAAAGATCCAGGTCGCCCGCGACAGCGCGTTCGCCGCCTGCCGGCCGGTCATGACCCCGCCGCCGCCGCCGCCCATGCCAAGGCCGCCGCCTTCGGACCGTTGCAAAAGCACCACGCCGATCAGCAGCACGGCAAGGATCAGATGCACGGTCAGGATGATGTTTTCCACCACGGGGCCTTTCATTCAGCGACGCGCCTATCTAGTCACCAAGGTCGGGATTGGCAAGCGGGGGCGGGCATGGGCGCGCTGATGATCCAGGGGACCGGCTCGAACGTCGGCAAGTCGCTTCTGGTGGCGGGGCTGTGCCGGGTGGCGCGGCGGCGCGGCATCAGCGTGGCGCCCTTCAAGCCGCAGAACATGTCGAACAACGCCGCGGTCACGGCGGATGGCGGCGAGATCGGCCGCGCCCAGGCCTTGCAGGCGCGCGCGGCGGGGCTGGAGCCCTCGGTGCACATGAACCCGGTGCTGCTGAAGCCCGAGACCGACCGCGCCGCGCAGGTGGTGGTGCAGGGCCGCGCCGTGGCCCGGGCGGCCGCCGCCGACTATGGCGCGCTGAAGGCGCAGCTGATGGGCGCGGTGCTGGACAGCTACGGCCGGCTGCGGGCCAGCCACGACCTGGTGCTGGTCGAGGGCGCGGGCTCGCCGGCCGAGGTCAACCTGCGCGCCCGCGACATCGCCAACATGGGCTTTGCCCGCGCGGCCGACGTGCCGGTGGTACTGGCCGGCGACATCGACCGCGGCGGGGTGATCGCGCAGATCGTCGGCACGCAGGCGGTGATCGACCCCGCGGATGCGGCGATAATCCGCGGCTTCATCATCAACCGCTTCCGCGGCGATCCGGCACTGTTCGACGCCGGCCGCGCCTTCATCGCGCAGCGCACCGGCTGGCCCGACCTGGGGCTGGTGCCCTGGTTCGCCGATGCCGCGCGGCTGCCGGCCGAGGATGCGGTGGACCTGCGCCGCGCCTCGGGGGCAGGGGGGCTGCATGTCGCCTGCCCGATGCTGTCGCGGATCGCGAATTTCGACGATCTCGACCCGCTCGCGGCCGAGCCCGAGGTGCGGCTGACCATGGTGGCGCCGGGCCGGCCACTGCCCGGCGATGCGGATCTGGTGATCCTGCCCGGCTCGAAATCGACGCGGGGCGACCTGGCCTTTCTGCGCGAACAGGGCTGGGACGTGGACCTTGCGGCGCATGTCCGGCGCGGCGGCCATGTGTTGGGGATCTGCGGCGGCTACCAGATGCTCGGGCAATGGATCCACGACCCCGAGGGCCATGACGGCGCGCCCGGCAGCACGCACGGGCTGGGGCTCTTGCAGGTCGAGACCCGCATGGCGCCCGACAAGCGCCTGACCCGGGTCCAAGGCCACGCGCTCGGCCAGCCCATCACGGGATACGAAATCCACATGGGCCGCAGCGCGGGCCCGGACTGCGCCCGGCCCTTCGCGCATATCCCGCAGCCCGATGGCGCCACCAGCCCGGACGGCCGCATCGCCGGCACCTATCTGCACGGGCTCTTTGCCGAGGACGGCTTCCGCGCCGCCTGGCTCGGCCGTTTCGGCCGGCAATCGGCGCTGGACTACGGCGCGGGCGTCGAGGCGGTGCTCGACCGCCTCGCCGACCACCTGGAAACCCATCTCGCCATCGACCGGTTGCTGGCGCTGGCGCGCTAGAGCAGCGCGGCCAGGATCCGCTCGGCCTCGGCCGTGCAAGGGGTCAGCCGGGCGCGATCCTCGCCGGGAAAGAAGCGGGCGCGCAGCGCGGTGGGCATGGGCGCGGGCTCGGCGATGATTACGCGGGGACCGATGCTCTCGTTCTCGGCCTGCCAGCTTTTCGCCAGCGCGATCTGCGCCGCCTTGCTGGCGCCATAGCTGCCGAAGAACTTCTGCCCGGCCCGCGGATCGTCGAAGAACACTGCGCTGCCCTTGCGGGCCCGCAGCAGGGGCTCGAAAAGCTGGATCAGCCCGCGCGTCGCGACGATATTCAGGTCGACCGATTTCTGGAAATCCTTGGCGTCGATATGCCCGGCCGGCGACAGCGGCGCGGCATGGATCGCGCAATGCGCCCACAGGTCCAGCCCGCCCCAGCGGCCCAGAACGGCCTGGGCCATCTGCACCATCGGTTCGGGCTGGCCCACGTCCATCGGCGCCAGCGTGGCGGCGCCGCCGGCCCTGCGGATGCGGTCGTCCAGCTCTTCCAGCGCGCCCACGGTGCGGGCCACGGCCAGCACATGCCAGCCGCGCCCGGCCAGGCTTTCCGCCAATGCGGCCCCCAGGCCGCGCGAAGCGCCGGTGACCAGCGCGATCTTGTCATGCTCGCTCATGGCCGGTGATGTCGCATCGCCGCCGTCCGCGCGCAAGCCCCCGCCGTGTCGCAGGTGCCTCTCTTCTCTTTTGTGGAAAAATATCCCGGGGTGAGCCCCGCAGGGGCGAGGGGCAGAGCCCCTTTCTTCCCACGAAAAACGGCCCCGGATCGCTCCGGGGCCGGTCGATGATCGCGGTGGCGGCTTCAGCGCGCGTCGAGCGGCTTGTAGTCGCGGCGGGGCGAGCCGATGTAGAGCTGGCGCGGCCGGCCGATCTTGTTCTGCGGATCGGCGATCATCTCCTTCCACTGCGAGATCCAGCCGACGGTGCGCGACAGCGCGAAGATCGGCGTGAACATCGAGGTCGGGAAGCCCATGGCTTCCAGGATGATGCCGGAATAGAAGTCCACGTTCGGATAGAGCTTCTTCGAGACGAAATACTCGTCCTCCAGCGCGATCCGCTCCAGCTCCTTGGCGACCTGCAGCGTCGGGTTGTTGTGCACGCCCAGAAGGTCCAGCACCTCGTCGGCCGATTCCTTCATCACCTTGGCGCGCGGGTCGAAGTTCTTGTAGACCCGGTGGCCGAAGCCCATCAGCCGGAACGGATCGTCCTTGTCCTTGGCGCGGGCGATGAATTCCGGGATGCGGTCGACCGAGCCGATCTCGCGCAACATCTCCAGGCAGGCCTGGTTGGCGCCGCCATGCGCCGGGCCCCAGAGGCAGGCGATGCCGGCCGCGATGCAGGCAAAGGGATTCGCGCCCGAGGAACCCGCCAGCCGCACGGTCGAGGTCGAGGCGTTCTGCTCGTGATCCGCATGCAGGGTGAAGATGCGGTCCATGGCGCGCGACAGCGCCGGGTCGACATGATAGGTCTCGGCCGGGACCGAGAAGCACATATTCAGGAAATTGCTGGCATAATCCAGCTCGTTCCGCGGATAGACGAAGGGCTGGCCCAGCGAATACTTGTAGGCCATGGCGGCGATGGTCGGCACCTTGGCGATCAGCCGGATCGAGGCGATCTCGCGCTGCATCGGGTCATTGATGTCGATCGAGTCGTGATAGAAGGCCGACATGGCGCCGACCACGCCCACCATGGTCGCCATCGGGTGGCTGTCGCGACGGAAGCCGCGGAAGAAATAGTGCATCTGTTCATGCACCATGGTGTGGCGGGTGATGCGGTTCTCGAAATCCGTCAGCTGTTCCTTGTTCGGCAGCTCGCCGTAAAGCAGCAGGTAGCAGACTTCCAGGTAATGCGACTGCGCCGCCAGCTGCTCGATCGGATAGCCGCGATACCACAGCTCGCCCTTGTCGCCATCGATATAGGTGATGGTCGAATCGCAGGACGCGGTGGACGTGAAGCCCGGGTCATAGGTAAAGACATCCGCCTGGCCATAGAGCTTGCGGATGTCGAGGACATCCGGCCCGGCCGTGGGCGAGAGGATCGGAAGCTCGAGCTCCTTTCCTTCGACGAGCAGCTTTGCGGATTTGCTTTCTGCCATTCCCTGTTCCTTTCACCTGTCTCCGGCAAGCCGCCGGGTGATGGGCGACGGGCCTCAGCCCGCCTGATCCTGCAGCCGGGCCAGCGTCTCGTCGCGGCCCAGTGCCATCATCATGTCGAACACGCTGGGGGTCGAACTGCGGCCGGCGAGCGCGGCGCGAAGCGGCGCCGCGACCTTGCCCAGTCCCAGTCCGTGCGACTCGCCAACCGACTTGGCGATCGCCTCGAGTTCGTTGCGCTCCCAGCTAGCATGCTGCATTGCGGCAGTCAATTCGCCCAGTATACCACGGGATACAGAATCCAGCGCGGCCGCGGCCTTGTCCTCGAGGGCGAGCGGACGCGAGACCAGCGCGAAATGGCCCTGTTCCAGCAGCGCCGGCAGGGTTTTCGCCTTGGCCTGCAAGGCGGGCAGCGCCGCCGCCAACCGCGCCGCCTGGGTGGCGTCCAGCGCCGGCTCGGCTCGCGCGGCGCGGAAACCGGCGATCTCGGCCATCAGCGCCTCGGGGTCCATGCGGGCGATGTGCCAGCCGCTGACATGTTCGAGCTTCTTGAAGTCGAGCCGCGCCGGCGCCTTGCCGATTCCATTCAGGTCGAACCAGTCGCGGGCCTGGGCATCGTCGAAAAGCTCGTCGTCGCCATGGCTCCAGCCCAGCCGGGCCAGATAGTTGCGCATCGCCGCGGCCGGATAGCCCATGGCGGCGAATTCGTGCAGCCCGACGGCGCCATGGCGCTTGGACAGTTTCTTGCCGTCCTCGCCATGGATCAGCGGGATATGGGCAAAGACGGGCAAGTCCCAGCCCATGGCCTGATAGATCTGGATCTGCCGCGCGGCATTGGTCAGGTGGTCGTCGCCGCGGATGACATGGGTCACGCCCATGTCGTGGTCGTCCACCACCACCGCATGCATATAGGTGGGCGTCCCGTCCGAGCGCAGCAGCACCATGTCGTCGAGCTGCGCATTGCCGAAGGTCACGTCGCCCTGCACCGCGTCATGCACCACGGTCTCGCCGTCGCGCGGGGCCTTCAGGCGGATGACATGCGGCGCGTCGGGATGGGTCGCGGGATCGGCATCGCGCCAGGGCGACAGGAACAGGGTCGAGCGGCCCTCGGCCTTGGCCTTGTCGCGGAAGGCCTCGATCTCCTCGGCGGTCGAGAAGCATTTGTAGGCGGTGCCGTTCGTCAGCATCTCGCGGGCGACCTCGGCATGGCGCTCGCGGCCGGCGAACTGGCTGACCGGCTCGCCGTCCCAGTCGAGGCCCAGCCAACGCAGCCCTTGCAGGATCGCCTCGGTCGCCTCGGGGGTCGAGCGGGCGCGGTCGGTGTCCTCGATGCGCAGCAGGAACCTGCCGCCCCGGCCGCGGGCATAGAGCCAGTTGAAAAGCGCGGTGCGCGCGCCGCCGATATGCAGATAGCCGGTGGGCGAGGGGGCAAAGCGGGTCACGACGGGGCGGGAATCGGTCATCGGGTCAGGTTCGGTCCAGAAATCGGGGTTTCGCGCGCTGCCGTTAACCCTTTTGAAAGAGTCGGCATGCCAATCTTGGCGCAGTGATAAGCAACTGGCGTGACAAGGACAAGTTTCGGCGATGGAATCGGTGAATGCGCGCCCTGGCGGGGGTCTGCTGGCGCCGGCCCGGCCACGGGCGGCGCCAGCCGTCCCGCGCCGCGCCCCGGTGGCGATCCGGGCGGGCATGCTGCCCTGGGTGCCGTACTGGCTGACCCTCGGCATCGGCGGCTGGTTCCTGCTGCGCGATGAGCCCGGGCGCGCGTTCTATGCCGCGCTGGCGCTTTGCGCCTGCCTGGGCCTGCTTGGCCCGGCGCTGATACTGCGGCTGGCCGAACGCGGGCGCTGCGACTGGCTCTGGGCCGATCGCAGCCGGCTCGCGGGACTCGCGCTGCTGCTGATGGCGCTTGGCGCCGGGCTCAGCGGCTTTCGCGCGCATCTGGTCGCGGCGCCGGTGCTGGGCTTTCGCTATTACGGCCCGGTCGAAGGGCGGGTGATCGGCATCGACCGGTCGTCGAGCGACCGGATGCGGCTTCTGCTCGACCAGGTGAGCCTGCGCGACGTGCCGCCGGGCCGGGTGCCGCAGCGGGTGCGCGTCTCGCTGATGAGTGCCCAGGACCTGCCGGTGCCGGGACAGCGGGTGATGATGACGGCGCATCTGGGCCCGCCCGGCGGGGCGTCGGAACCGGGCGGCTTCGATTTCCGCCGCATGGCTTGGTTCGAGCGGCTGGGCGCCATCGGCTATGCCCGCACCCCGGTCCTGACCGTCGCCATGCCCCGCGACGATGGCGCGCTGGCGCTGCACCGGCTGCGCATGTCGCTGGCCGAGACCATGCGCAACCGCATCGGCGGGCAAGAGGGCGCGGTCTCGGCGGCGCTGGTCACCGGCGACCGCTCGGGCATTTCCGAGCAGACGAACGAGATCATGCGCGCCTCGAACCTCTATCACATCATCTCGATCTCGGGCCTGCACATGAGCATGCTGGCCGGGTTCGTCTATGCCGCCCTGCGCATCGCCGGGGCGGCGGCGCAGGGGCTGGCCGGCGCGCGCAGCATCGCCGTCCACAAGCTGGCGGCCGCCGGCGCGCTGGCGGTCGCGGCGCTCTATCTCTGGCTCTCGGGGGGCGGGGTCGCGACCGAGCGGTCCTTCGTCATGGTGGCGGTCATGCTTGTCGCGATCATCGTCGACCGCAGGGCGGTGTCCCTGCGCACCGTGGCGGTCGCGGCCGTGCTGGTGCTGATCCTCGCGCCCGAGGCGCTGACCGAGCCCGGCTTCCAGATGAGCTTTGCCGCCACCGTGGCGCTGATCCTGGTACAGGAGCCCTGGCTGAAGCTGGCGCCCGCTCTGCCCTGGTGGGCGCGTCCGGTGGTCATGCTGGTACTGTCCTCGGCCGTGGCGGGGCTGGCCACTTCGCCCATTGCCGCGATCCATTTCGGGCGGATGACACAATACGGCATGCTGGCGAACCTGCTGGTGGTGCCGGTGGTGGGCATGCTGGTCATGCCGGGCGCGGTCTTTGCCGCGGTGCTGGCGCCGCTGGGTCTGGCGCAGCCGGCGCTGTGGCTCATGGGACTGGGCACCAAATGGATGCTCTGGGTCGCGGCCTGGGTCGCGGGGCTCGACGGCGCGGTCACGCTGGTGCCCGCGCCGCCGCCCGCCGTGCTGCCGCTGCTGGGCCTGGGCGCGGCGCTGCTGTTTCTCGGCCCGCTGACCGAGGCGGGGCGTCTCTTGCTGCTGCGCCGCATCCTCGGCGCGGGCCTTCTCGCCGCCTCGGCGCTGATCTGGTTCTGGTCCGAGCGTCCGCTGGTTCTGGTCTCGGCCGAGGGCGATGCCGTCGCCGTCATGACCCAGGCCGGGCGCGTGCCCTCGAAATCCCGGGGCGGCGGTTTCGCGATCCAGAACTGGCTCGAGGCAGACGGCGACCCCGCCGACCAGCGCACGGCGGCGGCGCGCGCCTTGTGGACGGGTCCGAACCCGGACCGCCAGGCCATCCTGGGGGCCGGCGACGGGTCGTTGCGGCTGCGCCACCTGACCGGCAAGGCCGCCGAGGCGCTGGATCGGCTCGACTGCCAGGGCCCGACCATCGTCGTCGCGGATCGCAAGCTGACGGCGACGGTCGATCCCGACTGCCTCGTCCTGGATGCCGCGCGCCTGCGCAGAACCGGGGCGGTGGCGATCGGCATCAGACAAGGCCAACCTTGGCTGAGACCGGCACAGGGCCCGGGTCCGGGCCGGATCTGGCAATGACCCCAGGCGAGAAACAGGAGCCGCGCGCGCCATGCATGGTCTGGTGAACAGGTCGATCGAGGGCTTCCTGCGCGCCTCCTATGGCGCCGAGGTCTGGGATGCCGTCGCCCGCGCCGCCGGCGTCGATCCCGAGGGGTTCCTGACCTGGACCCCCACCGCCGACGAGGTGACGACCGCCATGCTGCGGGCCACCGCGATGCAGCTGCGGAAATCGGTCGGCGAATGCCTCGAGGACATCGGCGCCTGGCTGACCCGGCAGGAAGAGATCCGCCGCCTGCTGCGCTTCAGCGGCTCGGACTATCCCGAGTTCCTGGAATCGCTGCACGAGCTTCCCGGCCGCATCGCGCTGGTCATCCCCGACCTGGCGATCCCCGAGCTGACGGTCATCTGCGAAAGCGAGGGCAGCTATGTCATCCATCCCGCCTGGCATTGGCCGGGCTTCCTGCGCGTCACCGCCGGCGTCATCCGCGGCATGGCCGACGATTACGGCGCCCTGGCGCTGATCTCGGTGCAGGCGGGCCGCATCTCCGTCACCGTGGCGCTGACCGATTTTGCCGCGCAGCGTCGCTTCAGCCTTGCCCCCGATGCCCAGGATTCCGCCGATGCGCGTCGACGCCCGTGATCTTTTCGAATTGATGCCGATGCATCTCTGCCTGGACGGCTCGGGCGGGATCGTCTCTTGCGGACGCACCATGGCCCGGCTCCTGCACGGCGAGGGGCGCATCGACCAGGCTTTCATCCACATCGGCCGCGACGGTCAGGAGACGACGCTGGCGGACATGCTGGCGCGGATCTCGTCCGGCAAGCGGGTGTTCCTGAACCTGCGCTTGCATCACGACATCTATCTGCGCGGCCATGGCGTGCGGACCTCCGGCGGGCTGGTGCTGCTGAACCTCGGCTTCGGGGCCTCGCTCTATCCGGCGATCCGGGCCTTCGACCTGACGGATTCGGATTTCGCGCCCTCGGACCTGGCGATCGAGTTCCTGTTCCTGCACGAGGCGAACAAGGCGGCACTGGCCGAATTGTCGCGGGTCAACAAGAGCCTGAAGACCGCGCGCGAGCATGCGCAGATCATGTCCGTGACCGATCCGCTGACGGGCGTGCTGAACCGCCGGGGCTTCGACATCGCCTTCCAGAGGGCCATGGAGCAGCGCGAGCACATGCCCTTTGCCCTGGTCCACCTGGATCTGGACCATTTCAAGCAGGTGAACGACCGCTTCGGCCATGCGGCCGGCGACCGGCTGCTGCAGCTGGCGGCCGAGGCCATCCGCTCGGAGCTGCGCGCCAGCGACAAGGTCTGCCGCGCCGGCGGGGACGAGTTTCTGGTGCTGATGTTCTCGACCACCCGGCCGGAGGCGCTCCAGAAAGCCTGCGGCCGGATCATCTCTCGCCTCGAAACCCTCGAGGGTGCCGATCACGATCAGCGGATCTCGGCCAGCATCGGCATCGCGGTCTGCCCGCCGGACCCCGCGATCAGGGACGCCGACCTGTTCGAACGCGCGGACAATGCGCTTTATCGGGCCAAGGCTTCGGGTCGGGGGCGCGTGGTCATATGGCAGGCAATGACGTAATTCAGGGTGTTCAGAGGCAAAGGGTGGGACATGCTGGGCGGATACCGCATCGCTGCGCGTCGAGTCGCGAGCCGGCGTGGAGGTGTATTCATTTGTTCTTCATATGCTTTCCGAAACCAGTCGGCATGTAGCCGCTGTCCGTCATTCCGCCCCGGGGCAGGCTGTCCCGACAGGACCACCGCGCCGGTGTAGCCGCTGACCTGGCCCGCCGTCATGAAGAACTGCAGTGGGCGGCCCTTGCCGGTCCGTCCGGGGTTGCTCGGCCTCTGGTCCTTCTTCGTCATGATCTGCCCCGAGCATCGGCGTCCGCTGGTCACGCTCTGGACGATGCAGGACAGCTGGAAGGCAGGATGGTAGCGATGCTGGCCTTCTGATCGAAGCCGCGCATGGTCGCTGGGATCTGCTGCCGGCCCAGCGGTAGATTGATGATCTTCTGATCGGCGCGCCGCCTGTCCATGTCGCGATGCATGACTGGTGCAGCCTGGCGGAGGCCGTATCAAGGCTGCAGCTGACGGTTCCTGAGGCGATCGAATGAATCCGGGACCATCGTTTGCCTCGGGCGGGGAAATATCTGGAACGCTCTGGATTTGCTTCGGTTCTGGCCAATCTGGCCATGTCGGACAGGAGGCGATGCGATCTCCCCGGCTGTTTTCGCCAAGGGTTACGCATTGCCGAACTGGCGACGTTCATCCGGCGGATGGGCTTGCCCTTCCGCCAGATCCGGGGGCCGCGTGGCGGCGATCAGGTGCGGTTGACGGCGACCGACCGGCAGGAATTTCACGACCGCTTCATCAGTGTTCGCAGCTTGGGGGTCAAGACGCGGCTGGATCGGGACAGCCTCCGGCGGTGGTTGATGCGCGCGGGATCGTCCCGGCGGGCGGCAGAGCGCGCATCCACGATCGCAGCGAAGTAGCCCATCTGCTGGCGTAAACCGCCGCGCCCGGGAAATTCGGCTTGGCGGTCCTGCGCACGCTATTGCTTTCGTTTGCGCAGGCTTCCCCTTTTTGGCAACGCCAAGAAGAGGAAAAGCATGCGCAAAAGGCGTTTGAGCCCCGATTTGCCGAATCGAAAAACTATCTCGATTCAAGCCTTTCTCCTGCGCATCGTTCGCAGATGAAAGCAAAAGGGTGCGCAAGAAACCAAAAGCGGGCGCAGACTTAACTACACGATCTGTATGCAAGAAAGTGCGACGCCTCGCGCAGATAGTGCCCTGCGGGTATGGATTATTGAGAGGTGACGAAAAAAGCCCGAAATGCACAGTGCAGATCCCGGCTACCGGGTATCATTTTCGATGGTCCCGCAGCCCAAGTTCGGCCAACATCCAGCGGAAATCATATTCGGCAATCGGGGACTCGCCATTCGCGGCGCTGCGGTTCTCCAGCATCTTTAGCCAGTCGATCACCTTCTCGCGGCCATCTGCCGTGCGCGCCGCCTGCCGCGGCGACTTGCCGCCCAGTGCCGGAACGGGCGCGTCCAGCACTTCACGGTAGTGCTTGTCCAGATGGTCGCGCATCAGCTGGCGCGCAATGTCGGGCGGGATTTCATCAGCGCCTTCGCGCGGCCCGTCGCTCCATTGGTCGACCCGCATCTGATCCACTGTCCGGATCGTGGTCAGCGGCGATTTCACTAGATCACCAGCCGTCGCGCTGATCAACGCCTCGACCTTGGCCGCACGCGCGGCCGAATTGACGGTCACGAGCAGCGTCTTCCCCTTCAGTTCCAGAGAGCCCAGGACGGTTGTCGCAACAAGCCGTGGCGCGGCTGATGCAGGTGCCAGAAGTCGACGTTCTGGCCGCGACCGCGGGCAATGGGCGCTGCCCGTCGGAATGGACGCTGATCGACACCGCCGAAGCGAGAACGGTGTTCCCGCGAGGTCTGGTCGAACCTGAATTCCGAAAGGCCCTGTCGCTTCTGCCGCACCAATTTGCACAGGTGCGGGATGCGGGGCTGTTTCAGACCACCGCAGGTGGCTTTTTGAGCGCATGGGCTGCGCAGGATCTCATCGACGAATTGCTGCTTGGCGCCGAGCCGATCTACGTCGCGATGCATGATTGGTGCAGCCTGAGCGAAGCGTCTGACAGATTGCAGAGGACCTTTCCCGAAATCATCGAAGACATCCGTTCGGGGCGCTTGGCGCGGGCCGGTAAATATCTGCAGCGGTCGGGCTTTGCCTCTGTTCTGGTGAATCTCGGGCATGTCGGAGAGGAGGGCGAGGCGATTTCGATGGATGCCTTTGCCCATTCGCAAGGGCTGCGGCCCAGCGACCTGATGACATTCGCTCGCCGGAACGGACTGTCATATCAGCAGGTGCGCGGGCCTCGGGGCGGAGCGCAACTGCGGATGAGTGCGGCCAACCGTGAGGCATCCCACGATCGGTTCATCAGTTTTCGCACTCTTGGCGTCGTGGCCCATCTGGGGTGGAGCGATCTTCACGTGCGGCTTGATGCCGACAGGATACAGCCGGCGGGCGGCAGCGCGAGGATCTATTCCCGCGCTGAGAGAGCCATCTGCTCCCCTAAATCCACGCGCGCAGATTTCGCTTGACGCCCTTGCGCACGCTATTGCTTTCGTTTGCGCAGGCTTCCCCTTTTTTTGGCACAACTACCCCCGCGCGGGCGGCAGCATCGGCTGTCCGGCGACATAGGTCTGCGCCACGCTGCGGTCGTCGCCCATGATCTGCAGGATAAACAGCTCCTCGGCCAGCGTGCTGGCGCGCTCCATGCGCAGTGCCATCGCGGGCGTCGCGCGGCTGTCGAGCACCACCAGGTCGGCCATGGAGCCGGGGGCCAGGGTGCCGATCTCGTCCTCCATCCCCAGCACGCGAGCATTGCCGCGCGTCGCCCAGTGGAAGGCGGCGAAGGGGTGCAGCTTCTGGCCGCGCAGCTGCAGGATCTTGTAGCCCTCGTTCAGGGTTTGCAGCATGGAATAGCTGGTGCCGCCGCCGATATCGGTGGCGATGCCCGAGGAAATGCCGCGCGCCCGCAGGCCGCCTTCGTCGAAGAGGCCCGAGCCCAGGAACAGGTTCGAGGTCGGGCAGAACACCGGATGGCTGCCGGTCTCGGCCATGCGGGCGATCTCGCGTTCCTCGAGATGGATCGAGTGGCCGAGCAGGATCTTGTCGCCGAGCAGGCCGTAGCTTTCGTAGATATCCAGGTAATCGCGCGCCTGGGGGTAGAGGCTGAGCGTGAAGGCGATCTCGTCCTTGTTCTCGCTCAGATGGGTCTGGATGTGGCAGTCGGGATGCTCGCGCGCGAGCTGGCCGGTCATCGCCATCTGCTCGGGCGTCGAGGTGATGGCGAAGCGCGGGGTGATGGCATAGCGCTGGCGGCCGGTGCCGTGCCATTTGGCGATCAGCGCCTTGCTGTCGTCATAGCCCTGCTGGGGCGTGTCCAGGACGCCTTCGGGGGCGTTGCGGTCCATCATCACCTTGCCGGCGATCATCGCCATGTTCCGCCGGTCCGCGGCGGAAAACAGCGCCTCGGCCGATTGCGGATGCACCGAGCAGAAGGCGACCGCGCTGGTGGTGCCATGCGCCAGCAGCAGGTTCAGGAAATGCTCGGCCATTTGCGGGGCATGGCCCTGCTGGGCGAAGCGGCTTTCCTCGGGGAAGGTATAGGTGTTGAGCCAGTCGAGCAGCTGGGCGCCCCAGCTCGCCACCACCTGCACCTGCGGGAAATGGATATGGGTGTCGATGAAGCCGGGCAGGATCAGATGCGGCCGGTGGTCGATTTCCGGCAGGGCCGGGTCGCGCAGATCGGCATAGTCGCCCACGGCCTCGATCCGGCCGTCGCGGATGACGATGGCGCCGTCCTCGTGATAGGTGAAGGCGTTTTCGGTTTCCACGGGGTCGGCGTGGAAGGAGAGCGTGCGCCCCCGGATCAGCTGTCGCATGAGTATTTTTCAAACGGTGAAACGGTTTCGGTCAGCCGGCCGATCAGCTCGGCGGCGGTGAAGGCGGCGATGATCTCGGGGCGCTTGTCCCTGGACCAGCCGGCGCCGATCGGGCAGGTCAGCCGGTCGGTGTCGAGTCCCTGGGCGCGGGCGAAGCGGCGGAACTGCGCCAGTTTCGTCTTGCTGCCGATCATGCCGATATAGGGCGCGTCCATGCGGCGCAGCGCCTCGGCGGCAAGCAGGAAGTCCAGCGCGTGGTCATGCGTCAGGATCACGAAGCTGCTGCCGAAGGGGGCCTTGCGGATCTCGGCCTCGGGCAGGGGGGTCAGGCGGGTTTCGCCGCTGGCCTGGGCCAGTTCCTGGGCGCGCTGGTCGATCAGGATCGGGCGCAGGGGCAAGAGCGCCAGCGCCCTGGACAGTGCGCGGCCGACATGGCCTGCGCCGAAGATCAGCACCTGCGGATGCTCGGGGCCGGCCGGGGCCTCGGCGATGCGGGTCAGGTCGAGCTCGACCCGGCCGCCGCAGCATTGGCCGATCTCGGGGCCCAGCGGGACGTCCATGCGGGCCGCGGCCTCGTCGCGCGCCAGCATCTGCCGGGCGCGGTCGATGGCCATGTATTCCAGCTGGCCGCCGCCGATGGTGCCCTGCACGCCCTGGGCGGTGACGAACATCGCCGCCCCCGTCTCGCGCGGGCTGGAGCCGCGCGTGCGGGTGATCCGGACCCGGATCATCTGAGCCTCTCGATGGCCATCAGCACGCGCTCGGGCGTGGCCGGGGCGTCGATGCGCGGGTTCTCACGATAGCCGTTGAAGCTGGCCACGGCCATGTTCAGGGCCTGGAACACGCTGATCGGCAGCATGAAGGGCGGCTCGCCCACGGCTTTCGAGCGCTTGATGGTGTTCTCGCGGTTCACCGACCAGTCGGCCAGGGCGACGTTGAACACCTTGGGCCGGTCGGACGCGAGGGGGATCTTGTAGGTCGAAGGCGCATGGGTGCGCAGCCGGCCCTTCTGGTCCCACCAGAGCTCTTCGGAGGTGAGCCAGCCCATGCCCTGGATGAAGGCACCCTCGACCTGGCCCTTGTCCAGCGCCGGGTTCAGGCTGCGGCCGACGTCATGGAGCACATCGGCGCGTTCGACCACATATTCGCCGGTCAGCGTATCGACCGAGACCTCGGCGCAGGCCGCGCCATAGGCGTAGTAATAGAACGGCCGGCCGCGCCCGGTGTCGCGGTTCCAGTGGATCTTGGGCGTCTTGTAGAAGCCCGCCGCCGACAGCTGCACCCGCGCGATATAGGCGGTGTTGATGAAATCCTGGAACGGGATCTCCTCGTCGCCGATGCGCACCGTCTCGCCGATGGTGACGAACTCGGGGTCGACCTGTTTCGCCTCGGCGGCAAAGGCCTTGAGCCGCGCCAGCAGCTGCTCGCAGGCATTGAGCGCCGCCATGCCGTTCAGGTCCGAGCCCGAGGAGGCCGCGGTGGCCGAGGTGTTCGGCACCTTTTCGGTCGTGGTCTTGGTGATCTTGATGCGGTCGATGCTGACGCCCAGGGCCTCGGCCACGACCTGCGCCACCTTGGTGTTCAGCCCCTGGCCCATCTCGGTGCCGCCATGGTTCAGGTGGATCGAGCCGTCCGAATAGATGTGGACCAGCGCGCCGGCCTGGTTGAACCAGGTCGCGGTGAAGCTGATGCCGAACTTGACCGGCGTCAGGGCGATGCCCTTGCGGATCGTGCCGCCGCGGGCGTTCCAGTCCAGCACGGCCCGGCGGCGGGCATGGTAGTCCGACGAGGCCTCGAGTTCCTCGAAGATGCGCGGCAGGATCTGGTCCTCGACCTCCTGGTGATAGGGGGTCAGCTGGCCGTTCTGATAGAGGTTCGCCTTGCGGATCTCCAGCGGATCGCGGCCGAGCGCATAGGCGATATCCTCGACGATGCGCTCGGCCATGATGACGCCCTGCGGGCCGCCGAAGCCGCGGAAGGCGGTGTTCGAGACGGTGTTGGTCTTCATCGGATGGCTGCGCAGCTCGACCGCCGGGTAGTAATAGGCGTTGTCGGCGTGGAACAGCGCGCGGTCGGTCACCGGACCGGAGAGATCGGCCGAAAAGCCGCAGCGGGCATAGAAATCGGCGTCGACCGCATGGATCTTGCCGGTCTCGTCATAGCCGCAGCGATAGTCGATGACGAAATCGTGGCGCTTGCCGGTGATCTGGAAGTCGTCGTCGCGGTCGGGGCGGATCTTGACCGCGCGCTTGAGCTTCTTCGCGGCCAGCGCGGCGGTGACGCAGAAGATGTTCATCTGCGATTCCTTGCCGCCGAAGCCGCCGCCCATGCGGCGCACGTTCACCACCACCGCGTTCGAGGGCACGTCGAGCACATGGGCGACCATGTGCTGCACCTCGCTGGGGTGCTGGGTCGAGGTGTTGACGATGACCTCGTCGTCCTCGCCCGGGATGGCGAAGGCGATCTGGCTTTCCAGGTAGAAATGTTCCTGGCCGCCGACGGTCAGCCGGCCTTCCAGCCGGCGCGGCGCCGTGTCCATTTCCGCCATGTCGCCGCGCGCCAGCCTCAAGGGCTTGGTGACATAGCCCAGGCCGGCATCGCGGGCGGCGATGGCGTCCAGCGAAAACGGCAGCTCCTCGTATTCGACGCGGGCCAGCTTGCAGGCGCGCCGGGCCAGGTCGCGGGTCTCGGCGATTACGGCAAAGATCGGCTGGCCCAGGAACTGCACCTCGGGCGTGGCAAAGACCGGGTCGTCGTGCAGCCCGTTCGGGCTGATGTCGTTGACGCCGGGAATGTCCTCGGCCGTCAACACCAGATGCACGCCCGGCGCCTTCCTGACGGCGTCGAGGTCCATCGACACGATCCGGCCATGCGCGACCGTCGAGAGGCCCAGATAGCCGTGCAGCGTGCCCTCGGGCATCATCAGGTCGTCGGTGTAATCGGCCTGCCCGGTGACGTGCTTGATGGCGCTGTCGTGGATGATCGAGGTATGGGCTGCGCCCTTCACGATGACGTCCTGTTTCATTCGACCCTCCTCAGGCGGTGTTCTGCGCCCGACTGTTCAAGCCAGAAGCGGCGGAAGAAATTGGCGGCGAGTTGCTGGCGGTATTCGGCGCTGGCCCGCCAGTCGCTGAGCGGCTGGAAGTCGTTGGCCACGGCCTTGGCGGCGGCCTCGAAGGTCTCGGCGGTGAAGGGTTGCCCCCGCAGCGCGGCCTCGGCGCGCCGGGCGCGTTTCGGCGTCGCGGCCATGCCGCCGAATGCGACGCGGGCGTCGATGATCGTCGCGCCGTCGGTCTCGACATGGAAGGCCGCGGCCGAGGCGGTGATGTCGGCGTGATGGCGCTTGCTGACCTTGTAGGCGGCGATGCGCGCCGCCTCGCCCTTCAGGGGCACGGAGATGCTTTCGACGAATTCGCCGGGGCGGCGGTCCTGCTTGCCGTAGTCGATGAAGTAATCCTCGACGGCCAGGTCGCGGGTGCCTTCGACGCTGCGCAGGCGCAGGCTCGCGCCAAGCGCGATCAGCAGGGGCGGGGTCTCGCCGATGGGCGAGCCGTTCGCCACGTTGCCGCCGATGGTGCCGGCATTGCGAACCTGCCAGCCGCCGATGCGGCGCCAATAGTCCAGCGCCTCGGGGAAATGCGCCAGCACGAAGGGCTCGAATTCCGAATAGGTCACGCCCGCGCCCAGCGTGATATGGCCGGGGGTGATCTCGATCTTCTTCAGATCCTGCAAATGGCCGATGAAGACCGCCGGAGAGATGTCGCGCAGGAATTTCGTCACCCACAGCCCCACGTCGGTGGCGCCGGCGACGATGGTGGCCTTGGGGTTCTCGGCCAGCACCTGCGCCAGGTCGGCGGCATCGGCCGGCAGGATGGCCCGGTCCGCGCCGCGCGCGATCTCGACCCGCTCGCGCGGGATGGCCGACAGCGCCGCCGTCACCCGGTCGCGCTCGACGGTCAGGGCGTCGAAGTTCTGCCCGCCCGCCTCGGACGCCGCAAAGGCGGCTTTCACGATCGGCTCGTAGCCGGTGCAGCGGCACAGGTTGCCCTGCAGCGCCGTCTCGACCGCCAGCATGTCGGGGCGCGGGTTCTGCATCCAGAGCCCGTAAAGCGCCATGACGAAGCCCGGCGTGCAGAAGCCGCATTGGCTGCCATGATGTTCGACCATGGCCGCCTGGACCGGGTGCAGCCCGCCGCCCTGTCCGCGCAGATGCTCAATGGTCACGACATGGCAGCCGTGGCACGAGGCCAGGAAGCGGATGCAGGCATTGATCGGCTCGTAATGCAGCGTGCCGTGGTGCAGGCGGCCGACCAGGACGGTGCACGCGCCGCAGTCGCCTTCGGCGCAGCCCTCCTTGGTGCCGGTCAGGCGGCGGTTCAGCCGCAGGAAGTCCAGAAGCGTGTCCGAGGAACCGGCCTCGGTCAGGCGGATCTCGGTATCGTTCAGCAGGAAGCGCAATTCGTGGCCCATCGGTCCTCGCTCGGCATGGCTGGGTATGGGGAAAGCCTAGATGCGAATTGGACTTTGCGAAATCACGGATTGAGCATAAGACTTTCAGCGATTCCTTGAAAGAGCCGAGGTGAGCCCATGCCATATCTTGAAAGTCTGCGGGTTTTCGTGCGCGTGGTCGAACTGGGCTCGATCACGGCCGGCGGGCGTGACCTGCGCATGTCGCCGGCGGTGGCCTCGAACCGGATCAAGGACTTGGAAACCCGCTACGGGGTGCGGCTCTTGAACCGCACCACCCGCAAGCTGGTGCCGACCGAGGTCGGGCGGGCCTTCTACGACAATGCCCGCCGGGTGATCGAGACCCTGGACGAGGCCGAGGCGGTGGTCTCGGGCTTTTCCGGCAATCCGCATGGCGCCTTGCGGGTCACGGCGCCGCTGGGGCTGGGGCGGCGGCTGATCGCGCCGCTGGTGCCCAAGTTCTGCGACGAATATCCGGGCGTCGAGCTGCGCCTGCGGCTGTCGGACCGCAACGTCGACATCATCGCCGACGGCATCGACCTGGCCTTCTTCCTGGGCGAGCCGCAGGATTCGGCGCTGAAATGGCGCCGCATCGCCGAATGCCGGCGGGCGCTGGTGGCGACGCGGGCCTATCTCGAGGCGCATGGCACGCCCGAACAGCCCGACGACCTGACGCAGCACAACTGCCTGCTGCTGCGCTATCCGCGCAGCCCGGAATATTACTGGGTGCTGCAGACGCCCGAGGGGCCGCAGAAGCTGCTGGTGAACGGCAAGTTCGACGCCGACGACGGCGACGTGCTCAGCGCCTGGGCGCATGAGGGACGCGGCATCGTCAACCGGCCGCGCTACGAGGTGGCCGCGCAGCTCGCCTCGGGCGAGCTGGTCGAGGTATTGCCGCAATTTCCGCCGATTCCGTCGCAGTTCGGCGTGCTGACCCCGCACCGGCGCTTACAGGATCCGAAGGTGCGGCTGTTCGCGGATTTCATCGCGCGCGAGACGCGGGGGGTGTTCGCGTGACGCCCGGCCGTCGCTGAAATGTGAAGCGACGGCGAAACGCCGCGGGTCCAGAATGCATCACGGCCGCCGGGACTGCGTCCGATCATGGTGCGCAATCCGAAACGGCCGCCAGATGCCTTGCGGGGCAGGGAGGTCGATCATGAAACGGGTTTATGGCTGGCTGGCGGCGGGGATGGTCCTGCTGTCCTTCGGCGCGGCGCAGGCGCAGGGCGTCGCGACCGGCGACAACGGAATGACGCTTTACAGCTTCGACAAGGACGCCGGCGGGAAATCCGCCTGCTACGACGATTGCGCGGTGAAATGGCCGCCCTATCTGGCGCAGGAGGGCGAGACGAAGCCCGAGGGCTGGACCATGGTCGAGCGCACGGACGGAAGCCGGCAATGGGCGCTTAACGGCAAGCCCGCCTATTATTTCGCCGGCGACAAGAAGGCCGGCGACATGGCGGGGGATGGTGTCGGCGGCGTCTGGCACGCATTGGGCCAATAGGCCCGCCGATCAGTTCCAGGCGTAGCTTTTCGGCAACCCGCGGTACCAGTCGACGATGGCCTGGCGCTCCTCGGGTTCCATGAAGCTGACGTTCGCGGGCGGCATGGCATGGGTCACGCCGGCCTGGATGTAGATCTCGCGCGCGGCGCGGGTGATGTCGTCGGGGGTCTCCAGCAGCACGCCCTTGGGCGCGGTGTGGATCCCCTCATAGCCCGGCTCGCGGGCGTGGCACATGGCGCAGCGGCCCAGCACCGCGTTCGAGGCGTCCTCCCAGCCAGGCGAGTCGATCATCGCCTGCTGGGTCGGCGTCAGGACGCGGGCCTCGGCCTCTTCCAGCGTCTGGCGGAACATCGGCGCGGTCGAGAGCCACATGACGATGATGAACAGGATCGTGGTGATCGCCCAGGTCCACCATTTCATGCCGCCGCCGGCGTGCATGGTGTTGAAGAAGTGGCGGATGGTCACGCCCATCAGGAAGATCAGCCCGGCGATGATCCAGTTGTATTCGGTGGCGAAGGCCAGCGGATAGTGGTTCGACAGCATCAGGAACACCACCGGCAGCGTCAGGTAGTTGTTATGCGTCGAGCGCAGCTTGGCGATCTTGCCGTATTTCGGATCGGCGGGACGCCCGGCCTTGAGATCGGCGACGACGATGCGCTGGTTCGGCATGATGATGAAGAACACGTTCGCCGTCATGATCGTGGCGGTGAAGGCGCCCAGGTGCAGCATGGTGGCGCGGCCGGTGAAGACCTGGTTGTAGCCCCAGCCCATCGCCATCAGCAGCACGAACAGCAAGAGCATCAGCAGCGTCGGCGTCTCGCCCAGCTTGGATTTGCACAGGTTGGTATAGACCAGCCAGCCGATCGACAGCGACCCGGCCGAGATCAGGATCGCCTGCCAGGGCGCCAGCTCCATCTTGGCGGGATCGATCAGGAACAGCTCGGACCCGACCCAATAGGTGACCATCAGAAGCGCCGCCCCCGAGATCCAGGTCATGTAGCTTTCCCATTTGAACCAGATCAGGTGGTCGGGCATCCGCTCGGGCGCCACCAGGTATTTCTGGATATGGTAGAAGCCGCCGCCATGGACCTGCCACTCCTCGCCATGCGCGCCGGCGGGCAGCCCGGGCACTTTGCGCAGGCCAAGGTCGAGCGCGACGAAGTAAAAGGACGAGCCGATCCAGCAGATCGCGGTGACGACATGCGTCCAGCGAATGGCGAATGCGAGCCAGTCCCAGATGACGGCGAAATCGGACATGTTGGACTCCCTCTCTAGCTGTCGGAACACTAGCTTGCGCCGCGAAGTGCCGCTATTCGCCCATTTGCCCTTGCTGTCTTAACGCAGCGTTGAAAATCTTTCGGCGCCGATAGGGGGAAGCGGGCCCCCGGGCGACGGGCGGCGGGCAGGGCCCGCGGACGCGATTCAACCATAAAGATAATCGCTCAATTCACGGTGGAATTCACGCTGCGCCCCGGGCAGTTTCCCCAACGGAAATCGGTGGAAATCCGCCGGTGCGAATCCAAGCGCATCGACAGGAATATTCCGATCTGCCAGATATATACGGAATTGAGCGACCGGGTGAGGACCGTGCCCAGTCTCACCCGGTCTCGCCGTACCTGAGAAAAAGAGGAAATCGTTCAACGGCTAGGGGCAACCTGCCGTGAAATACCCCATGGGTGAACCTGCCTTTTTGGTGAGGTTTCCATGCCGGCCAGCCTGAATATGCCGGATCCCTGCGCGAATATTGAAAATCGCACCTGGTCAAATCCATTTAGAGTTGAATTTTACGAATTCAATTCTTCTCTGGAATGATAGCCCCCAGCCTTGCTAAGACCTGTGCGAATAAGATTCGTATGGGGCGCAAGCATGGCCGAAGACAGCAGGGACGCCGAGACACAGGCCGCCGCGCGGGCCGCCCGCCAAGCCGCCAACCGCGCCGCGCGCGAGGCGCGCCGCGCTGCCCGCCAGGCCGAGCGCGCCGCCCGCAAGGGTGCCGCCAAGCCGCAACCCGCAGCCAGCGCGCCGGAATTCCAGCCCCCCTCCGACGCGGCACCGCCCTCGCCGCAGCTGTTCCCGCCGCAGGGCTTCGACATCCTGTTGATCGGCCAGGGCCAGCGGCTGGGCGTGCAGGCGGTGCTCTTCGCCGCCAGCCTGCGCCGCAACGCGCCCGATTGGCGCGGCCGGCTGATCGTCGCCGAGCCGCGCCCCGAGGCCGCCTGGGCCGGCGCCGCCACCCCGATGCCCGCTCCGGTGCGCCAGGCGCTCGCAGGCTTCGGCGCCGAGATCCTGCCCTTCACCGCCACCCGCTTCGGCCGCAGCTATCCCTATGGCAACAAGATCGAGGCGCTGACCATCCTGCCCGCCGACCAGCCTTTCGTCTTCTTCGACAGCGACACGCTGATCACCGGCCCGCTCGACCGCGTCGGCTTCGATTTCGCGCGGCCCTCGGCCTCGATGCGGCGCAGCGCCAGCTGGCCCGAGCCGCCGCCCTACGGCCCCGGCTACACGCAGATCTGGCAATCGCTCTATGACCGATTCGGGCTGGATTTCGCAGGCTCGCTCGACCTCGCCCAGCCCGACGAGCATTGGGAGCGGTACCTTTATTTCAACGCCGGCTGGTTCTTCGGCGCCGATGCGCAGGAATTCGGCCGCCGCTTCCTCGACTTCGCCGACCGTATCCAGGCCGACCCGGGCGAGGCGCTGGCCTGCCAGTCGCTCGACCCCTGGCTCGACCAGGTGGCGCTGCCGCTGGTGATCCATTCGCTGGGCGGCGGCCGGCCGGGGCCGGAACTCGCCGGGCTCGACGGCTGGGCCAGCTGCCACTATCGCAACCTGTCGCTGCTCTATGCCCGCGAATCCGATGCGGTCGTCGCGCTGATCGAGGAACTGGCCGCCGATCCCCGCATCGCGCCGCTGCTTGCGGAGGACGAGGCCGCGCAGCGCCTGATCCTTGCGGGCGAGGGGCGGGACCGCATCCGCCCGCTTTTTGCCGGCGAAGACCCGCCGCCGCCGGAAAAAGCCATGCGCCAGCGGCTGCGTCGGGCCGAGCTCTGGTTCCGCTGAGACGGGCGCCGCGAAAGGCAGCGCCCGCCGGTTTCAGCCCAGCACCGCGTCGCAGCGCGCGCAGGTGCCGGCATGGGCATAGCTGCCGACATCGGGCAGGATCTTCCAGCAGCGCTGGCATTTCTCGCCCATCGCGCCCTCGAAGACCACGCCGATGCCCGGCACCTCCGCCAGCCGGAACGCCTCGGCCGGGGCCGGATCGGCGGTCAGGCTGATGCCCGAGGTGATGCAGATATCGGCGAAATCCACCGATTTCAGCGCCTTCAGCTCCTCCGCATCCTCGACATGCACCACCGGCGCGGCCTCCAGGCTGGCGCCGATCACCTTGTCGGTGCGCTTGATCTCCAGCGCGGCAGTGACCACGCGGCGGATGCGGCGGATCGCCTCCCATTTCCGCGCCAGGCGCTCGTTCAGCCAGTCGGCCGGGGTGGCGGGGAAGTCCTGCAGATGCACGCTGCCCTCCTCGGACGGGAAGCGCGCCAGCCAGACATCCTCCATGGTAAAGGGCAGGATCGGCGCAAGCCAGGTCACGATGCGGTGGAACAGCAGGTCCAGCACCGTGCGCGCCGCCCGCCGCCGCGCCGAATCGGGTGCGTCGCAGTAAAGCGCGTCCTTGCGGATGTCGAAATAGAAGGCCGACAGATCCACCGTGGCGAACTGGAACACGGTCTGGAACACGCCCTGGAAGTCGAAGCTGTCATAGCCATGGCGCAGCTGCGCGTCGATCTGCGCCAGCCGGTGCAGCACCCATTGCTCCAGCTCGGGCATCTCGGCCGGCTCGATGCGCTCGGCCTCGGCAAAGCCGTCGAGATTGCCCAGCACGAAGCGCAGCGTGTTGCGCAGCCGGCGATAGCTGTCGGCGGTGCCCTTCAGGATCTCGGGGCCGATGCGCTGGTCGGCGGTATAGTCGGTCTGCGCCACCCAGAGCCGCAGGATGTCGGCGCCGTATTGCTTGATGACCTCGGCCGGCACGATGGTATTGCCCAGCGACTTGGACATCTTCATGCCCTTCTCGTCCAGCGTGAAGCCATGCGTGACCACATTGCGATAGGGCGCCCGGCCCTTGGTCGCGCAGGCCTGCAACAGCGAGGACTGGAACCAGCCGCGATGCTGGTCAGTGCCCTCCAGATAGACGTCGGCAATGCCGTCCGGCGCCCCGTCGGCGCGGTCGCGCAGCACGAAGGCATGGGTCGAGCCGCTGTCGAACCAGACGTCCAGCACATCCATCACCTGGTCGTAATCCGCCGGATCGGCAACGCCCGCCAGCACCTCGGCGGCAAAGCCGGGCCGATACCAGACATCGGCGCCGTCCCGTTCAAAGGCGGCGATGATGCGGTCGTTGACGCGCTGGTCGCGCAGCAGGAAGTCCGGGTCGCTGGGCCTGGCGCCCTTCTTGACGAAGCAGGTCAGCGGCACGCCCCAGGCGCGCTGGCGCGACAGCACCCAGTCGGGCCGGTTCTCGACCATGGAATGGATGCGGTTGCGCCCCGATTGGGGCCACCATTTCACCAGCTTGTCGATCGAGGTCAGCGCCCGCGTGCGGATCGTGTCGCCATATTGCCCCATGCCGTCGGCCAGCGCAAAGTCGATGGCGGCGAACCATTGCGGTGTGTTGCGATAGATCAGCGGCGCCTTGGACCGCCACGAATGCGGATAGGAGTGCTTGACCTTGCCCTTGGCCAGCAGCGCCCCGGCCCAGGCCAGCTGCTTGATGACGCTGACATTCGCCGGGCCTTCCTTGCCCTCGGGCGTCAGGATCGCCTGGCCGCCGAAGATCGGCAGGTCGGCGCGATACGAGCCGTCCGGCTCGACATTATAGGTCATCGGCAGCTTGAACTTCAGCCCCAGCTGATAGTCGTCGTCGCCATGGCTGGGCGCGGTATGCACGAAGCCGGTGCCCGCGTCCTCGGTGACATGCTCGCCCGGCAGCATGGGCACGTCATAGTCCCACTCGCCCGCACCGCCCTCGACGCCGCGCAGCGGATGGGCCAGCACCAGCCCCTCCAGGTCCGAGGCCGTCACGTCGCAGACCCGCTTCCAGCCCTCGATCTTGCCGGCCTGCTTCACGCTTTCGGCCAGCGCATCGGCCAGCACCAGCAATTCGCCGGGCTTTGCGGTCGCGTTCTCGGCCACCGCATCCACGCGATACAGCCCATAGGCGATGCCCGGATTATAGGCCACGGCCCGGTTCTGCGGAATCGTCCAGGGGGTGGTGGTCCAGATCACCACGCTGGCGGGCTTCTCTGTTTTCCAAATACCCTCCGCCGCGGTGACGGCAAACCGCACCCAGATGGTATGGCTCTGGTGGTCGTGATACTCGACCTCGGCCTCGGCCAGCGCGGTCTTCTCGACCGGAGACCACATCACCGGCTTCGATCCCTGGTAAAGCGCGCCGTTCATCAGCAGCTTCATGAACTCGGCCGCGATCACCGCCTCGGCGTGGTAGTCCATGGTCAGATAGGGATCGTCCCACTTGCCGGTGATGCCCAGGCGCTTGAACTCCTCGCGCTGGATATCGACCCAGGATTCGGCAAAGCGGCGGCATTCCTGGCGGAACTCGACCACGTCCACCGCATCCTTGTCGCGGCCGTCATGGCGGTATTTCTCCTCGATCTTCCACTCGATCGGCAGGCCGTGGCAGTCCCAGCCCGGCACATAGCGCGCATCGCGGCCCATCATCTGGTGGCTGCGCACGATGATGTCCTTGATGGTCTTGTTCAGCGCGTGGCCGATATGCAGGTTGCCGTTCGCGTAAGGAGGGCCGTCGTGCAGGATGAAGGGCGTCCGGCCTCCCGCCCGCTCGCGCAGCCGGTCATAAATGCCGATCCGCTCCCAGCGGGCCAGCCATTCCGGCTCGCGTTGCGGCAGGCCGGCGCGCATCGGAAAATCGGTCTGGGGCAGGAAGACGGTGTCGCGATAGTCGGGCGCGGTCTCGGTCGTGTCGCTCATCGGGCGGGAATCCTTCGGTGGCAGGGCCGGCATGCGTAACCCGGCGGCGAAGGATCCCCTAGGCCGCCGGGCGGGTAATTCGAATGATGCCGCCCATGCTGAACATGCGCCGGGTTATAGAAAACCGCCCCGCCGCCTGCAAGCGCGGCTTGCGGCCCGCGCGCGGCTGGGGCAGCAAGCGCCATGAGCTACCGCATCGCCATCGCGGGCGCGCTGGCGGATGGCCGCAGCCATGGTCCCTTCGACCTGATCGTCGATGCCAGCGCCGCCGGCTCGCGCCTCTCGCCGTTGCAGGCGCGGCCGCTCGGCCATGGCGCGATCTGGGGCACGGTGCCCTGGCCCGAGACCGAGCTGCCGCGCGACCAGCTGCGCCAGCGCTACCATGGCGCCAGCCGCATGGCGGGCGTGCTGCCCATCGGCCGCCTGCCTGCGGACGACACGCCGCGCGCCGCCGTCTTCTGGTCGATGCCCCGCGCCGAACTGGACAGCTGGCCGCAACGCGACCTCGGGGCCTGGAAGGCCGAGGCCGTCGCTCTCTGGCCACAGATGGCGCCCTTTCTGGACGGCATCCGCGACAATGCGGCGATGACCCAGGCGCGCTATGCCCATGGCACCCTGCGCCGGCCCTTCGCGCCGGGGCTGGTCCATATCGGCGATGCCGCGCATCGCGCCAGCCCGCAGCTGGGGCAGGGCGCGAACATGGCGCTGCTCGACGCGCTCGCGCTCGGCTTGACGCTGCGCGGACCGCTGGAGGACGCGCCCGCCGATTACGCCGCCATGCGCCGCTGGCACGTCCTGATCTACCAGGGCATGAGCGCGGCCTTCACGCCGATGTATCAATCCGGCAGCCGCAGCCTGCCCTGGCTGCGCGACCGGCTGCTGGCGCCCTCATCGACCCTGCCGCTGCTGCGGAACGGGCTGACGCGGCTCGTCGCGGGCACCATGGCGCCGCCGCTGGCCGGAACCCGCGCGCCATAGGCGTCCTGTGACATCCGGCCGCCTTGCGCCGGCGCGCGTGCGGGCCCATATCGCGGCCATGATTCCGCCCCGTTTCGACATCACCCCCGAAGAGATCGACCGCGTCGTCGCCACCTTCTACGCCGCCATCCGCCGGCACGAGGAGTTGGGGCCGATCTTTGCCGCCCATGTCACCGACTGGCCCGCGCATGAGGCCAAGATCGCCGCCTTCTGGCGCAACGCCATCCTCTACGAGCGCAGCTACGAGGGCAGCCCGATGCGCGCGCATATCATGGCCGGCAATGTCCACGGCCAGCATTTCGCGCCCTGGCTGATGCTCTTCGACGAAACCCTGCGCCGCACCCTGCCGCCCGAGGCCGCGCAGGGCTGGTCGGCGCTGGCGCATCGCATCGGCGCCGGGCTGCGCATGGGGGTCGAGAACATGACCGCCACGGCCGGCCCGCCGGTCCTGCGCTAGAGCCTTGCATCATCGGCCCGGCAGGCGTAAACAAAAGGCGAACATCGCGGAGGGCCGGCCATGAAGATCGACTATCTGGAATTCTCCTCGCCCGATCTGCCGGCGACCAAGGCGTTCTTTGCCCGTGCCTTCGGCTGGGGTTTCAACGACTACGGCCCGGAATACCAGGAACTGGCCGATGCCGGCATTTCGGGCGGCATCGCGGCCGGCACCCTGGCGCCGCCGCTGGTCATCCTGCGCACCGACGATCTCGAGGCGGCGCTGGCCCGCGTGACCGAGGCGGGGGCCGAGATCACCCGGCCGATCTTCGATTTCCCCGGCGGCCGGCGCTTCCAGTTCCGCGAGCCCGGCGGCACCGAGATGGCGGTCTGGTCCGAGCGTTGACCGGGGTGCGCTAGCCGCGCGGCGGCCGCGCCTTGTAGACCGGCAGCCGCCAGCCCAGAGCCATGCTGCCCGCGCGCAGCGCCAGCACCACGGCGGCGCAGCCGAACAGCGCCAGCGGATAGGGCAGCCCCAGCGCCAGCAGCGCCAGCGCCGTCACCGCGCCGCCGAAGGTCGCGGTGATGTAAAGCTCGCCCTGTTTCAGCACCAAGGGCACCTCGTTGCCGACCACGTCGCGCATCAGCCCGCCGAAGGTGCCGGTCATGACCCCCATCATCACCGTGACGACCGGGCCGACCCCGGCCTGCAGGGCCACGCCCACGCCGGCCGGCACCGCCACGGCCAGCGCGCAGGCGTCGAGCCACAGGATCGCGCGATAGCGGCTTTCCAGCAGATGCGCGGTGAAGAACACCACGATGGCGGCGGCGGTGGTCAGCAGGATCAGCTCGGGCCGGTCGACCCAGAACACCGGGGTCCGGCCCAGCACCAGGTCGCGCAGCGTGCCGCCGCCGACCCCGGTCAGCGTGGCGAAGAAGACGAAGCCGACCAGGTCGAGCTGCGCCCGGCTGGCGACCAGCGCCCCGGTCAGCGCAAAGACCAGCACCGAGGCATAGTCCAGCAGCGCCACCAGCGCCTGCATCTCAGACCTTCGCCGGCTTGAAGGGCGCCATGCCGGCGCGCGCCAGCTCGTCGGCGCGCTCGTTCTCGGGGTGGCCGGCGTGGCCCTTGATCCATTCCCAGCGCACCTGATGGCGGGCCTGCGCGGCGTCGAGCCGCTGCCACAGCTCGGCATTCTTCACGGGCTTGCGGTCGGCCGTGCGCCAGCCGTTGCGCTTCCAGCCGTGGATCCATTGCGTGACGCCGTTCTTCACATAGGCGCTGTCGGTGGTGACGGTGATCTCGCTGGGCCGGGCCAGGATTTCCAGCGCGGCGATGGCGGCCATCAGCTCCATGCGGTTGTTGGTGGTGTCGGGCTCGCCCCCCGACAGCTCGCGCTCCTTCAGCACCGCCTCGCCCTCGATGGCGCGCATCAGCACGCCCCAGCCGCCCGGGCCGGGATTGCCGCTGCATGCCCCGTCAGTCCATGCATAGAGCCGGGTCATGCGCGCCCCTCGCATTCCACGATATGGAATGGGCCGTTTTGCCCGGCGAAAAGGCCGCCGCATTCCATCATGTGGAACAACCCGCTCATGCCGCGAGCCCCTGGTAACCGGGCAGGGCGGCGACGCGGTCGAGCCAGGCCGCGATGGCCGGAAACCGCGCCATGTCGAAGCCGCCGCGCGCGCCGGCCGTATGGGTATAGGCGTAAAGGCAGATGTCGGCCAGGCTGACCGCATCGCCGACCAGCCAGTCGCGCCCCGAGAGCCGGTCTTCCATGATCTGCAGGTTGGCATGGCCGCGATCCAGCAGTTCGGCCATGCGCTCGGGCGTGGCCAGCGCGCGGCGATGCGGATAGAAGCGCAGCGCGGCGCGCACGGCAATGGTGCCCTCGTGCTGGTTCTGCTCCCAGAACATCCAGCCCAGCATCTCGGCGCGCAGCACCGGATCGGCCGGGACATAGGCCGAGCCTTCGCCCAGGAAGCACAGGATCGCGTTGGATTCGGGCAGCAGCCGGCCGTCGTCCAGCGCCAGCACCGGCGCCTTGCCGAAGGGCAGCCGCCCCTCGGCCCGGGCGCTTTCCAGCGCCTCGGTCATGTATTCGACATCGACGATCTCGCAGGCCCGGCCCAGCAGCGCCAAGAGCAGCCGCACCTTGTAGCTGTTGCCCGAGGAAGGCATGGAATAAAGCCGCATCGTCGATCCTTTCGCTTGCCGCTGCGCCGGTTTTCGCCGGCACTATAGGCGGGAACGAAACGAGCGGCCAGCGCCGGAAAGCGCCTATCCCGGCTTGCCGAGATAGGGGATGCTGCCGGCCAGGTCGGTGTCGTCGATCAGGCGGAAATGGCTGACCGAGCCGGCCTTGCGCGCCGCGCCGAAGGGGGCGTATTCCGGGTCGTTTGCGAAAGCCAGGGCCTCCTCGCGCGAGGGGAACTGGATCAGCGCTATCAGCGTCACGTCGGTCGGCTCGCCCTCCAGCTCCTCGATATTGCCGCTGCGCGACAGGTAGCGGCCATTATGGCGGGCGGCGATCTCATGCACCCGCGCGGCGTAATCCGGAATCCAGGCGTCGTCGGTCACCTTGACCTCGGCGATGAGATAAACGGTCATGCGCTTTTCCTCCCTTGCCGGCGGCGCCTGCGGCCGCCCTCGGTAAAGCATAGGCAAGCTGCGCGGCGGCCGGCAAGCGCGACGATGGGCCGAGATCCGCCCCGGGGATCCGTCTCGACATGGGTATTTTCAAAACGGAAAGTGGACAGGCTGCTGCAAGGGGCAGGCGCGGCGCCTGCTTTTCCGTTTTCCAAATACCCATGTCGCGAGGTTGCGAAAGGGCGGCATCGTTGCCGCCTGCGGCACGGTCCGCATGGGTATTTGGAAAACAAAGAAGGCCGAGGGCGATGCGGATCCGATCCCGGCGGCTTTCTCTGTTTTTCAAATACCCCGGCGGCGCTTCGGCCAGGCGAGGCGTCAGCCCGGCTCTCGCAGCACGCGGGGCACCTTGAACTCGACATTCTCGCGCGCGGTCTCGACCAGTTCCACGGTCACGGCGTAGCGGGCGCGGAAAGCGTCGATGACCTCGTTGACCAGCACCTCAGGCGCCGAGGCTCCGGCGGTCACGCCCACGGCGCGGGCGCCGGCGATGGCGCGCCAATCGATCTGGTCGGCGCGCATCACCAGCTGCGAATAGGCGCAGCCGGCGGCGCTGCCGACCTCGACCAGCCGGCGCGAGTTCGAGCTGTTCGGCGCCCCGATCACCAAGAGCGCGTCGATCTTGCCGGCGATGGCCTTGACCGAGGCCTGGCGGTTGGTGGTGGCGTAGCAGATGTCTTCCTTGGCCGGGCCGACGATCATCGGGAAGCGCGCCTGCAAGGCGGCGACGATGGCCGCGGTGTCGTCGACCGAGAGCGTGGTCTGGGTGATGAAGGCCAGCCGCCCGGGGTCGCGCGGCGCGATATGGGCCACGTCCGCGACGGTCTCGACCAGCAGCACCTCGCCCTCGGGCAGCTGGCCCATGGTGCCCAGCACCTCGGGGTGGCCGGCATGGCCGATCATCACCATCTGCAAGCCCTCGGCATGGTGGCGTTCGGCCTCGACATGGACCTTGCTGACCAGGGGGCAGGTGGCATCGACGAAGACCATCTCGCGCCGGCGCGCCTCGGCCGGCACCGACTTCGGCACGCCATGGGCCGAGAAGATCACCGGCCGGTCGTCGGGCACGTCGTCCAGTTCCTCGACGAAGACCGCGCCCTTGTCGCGCAGGCTGTCCACGACGAACTTGTTGTGCACGATCTCGTGGCGGACATAGACCGGCGCGCCCCATTTCTGCAGCGCCATCTCGACGATCTTGATCGCCCGGTCCACGCCGGCGCAGAAGCCGCGCGGCGCGGCGAGATAGAGGGTCAGGGGCGGTTTCTGGTCCATGGCTGTCACCTAGTCGCCCGGGCGGGCCACCGCAAGCGGTCAGGCGCCCTCGAAACTGGTCAGGGCATGGACCTCGTGGCCCAGTCCCTCGAGCAGCGCGCGGCCGCCAAGCTCGGGCAGCTCGATCACGAAGGCGCAGCCGACCACCGCGGCGCCGAGCCGCTCGCAAAGCGAGATGCCGGCCGCGGCGGTGCCGCCGGTGGCCAGCAGGTCGTCCACGATCAGCACCCGTTCGCCGGGTTTCAGGGCGTCGTCGTGGATCTCCATCACCGCCTCGCCATATTCCAGCGCATAGGCCTGGCTGATGGTGGCGCCGGGCAGCTTGCCCTTCTTGCGGATCGGCACGAAGCCCACCGACAGCTGATGCGCCACCGCGCCGCCCAGGATGAAGCCGCGCGCCTCGAGCCCCACGACCTTGTCGATCGGCTCGCCGGCATAGGCGGCCAGCAGCTGATCCACCGCCATGCGAAAGCCGCGCGCGTCGGCAAAGAGCGTCGTCACGTCGCGAAACAGGATGCCTTCATGCGGGAAGTCGACGATGGTGCGGATATAGTCGCGCACCGTCCGGGTATCGCGGGCCATCAGGGGCGCTCCATCTCGAAGGTCTCGGTGGTGATGGTGTAATCCATGTAGCCCAGCCGCGACAGCCAGCCGAGCGCGGGGCGGAAGCGGCCGTCGACGATGCAGTCGGGCCGGATGTGGATGCCGGTCACCACGCCCAGCACCATGACATTGGCCTGGCCGGCCAGCCGGATCACCTGGGTCATGCGGCATTCGAGCGAGGCCGCGGCCTGGGCCACGCGCGGGCAGTCGATGGTCTGGCATTCCGCGGCGGCGATGCCAGCGGCCTCGAATTCGCTGGTGCCGGCGTCCAGGACGGCCGAGCTGGCGTTCACCTGGTCCTTCATGCCGCCGTCGGCGATATTGACGCAAAAGACCCGGCTTTCGACGATCTGGGCCACGCTGTCCTTGGTGCCCGGCCGGTCGGGCTTGGCCGAGGTCGAGGCGAACATCACCTGCGGCGGCACATAGGCGGTCAGGTTGAAGAAGGAATAGGGCGCGAGATTGTCGCCCAGCCGGCCGCGGGTCGAGATCCAGCCGATCGGCCGGGGCGCCACCAGCGCGTTCAGCGGGTTGTGCGGCAGGCCGTGGCCGGCCTCGGGTCGGTAGAACATCTGCGGCCTCCGCTGATTGCTGCCGGGCCCGCCTGCGGGACGCCCGGTCCGGTCCCAAGATCTGCCCGGCCGGCCCCGCGAGGTCAAGCGCAAGCTCGGCTGCCTGCGGTGCGAGCCGGAGCGCGCGGTGTCGCAGAAAATTCATCCCGCGCGCTGCCGCGGCGGCGCTCGGGCGGTTTTCGCCGCCCGTCATGCGTGTTACGGGGGCTTTCGCCTGCGGGACGCCTGACCCGCGGCATGGGCAAGCTTGGGATGGCCGGATGTATGCTCTTCGCCCCGAACGCGCTGTCGATTACGCCGAGGTCGAGGCGCTTCTCGACCTGTGCTTCGCGCCGGGGCGCACCGCGCTGAGCTCCTATCGCCTGCGCGAGGGCGTGGCGCCGGTGCCCGGCCTGTGCCTGGTCCTGCGCGACAGTTTCGACGTGATGGTGGGGGCGATCCGCTTCTGGCCGGTGCATGTGGCCGATGAGGACGTGCTGCTGCTGGGCCCCGTCGCCGTGCACCCGACCGCCCAGGGCGAGGGCCTGGGCGGTTTGCTGATTCGCGAGGGGCTGGAGCGGGCCGAAATGCAGGGCTGGTCCCGGGTCATGCTGGTCGGCGACGAACCCTATTACCGCCGCTTCGGCTTTCGCAAGCTCGAGCATGTGCAAATGCCGCCGCCCACCAACCCCGACCGCGTGCTGGGGCTGGAGCTGGAGCCCGGCGCCTGGCAGGGGGTCGAGGGCCCGGTGACCCGCGACACCAGCGACAACGAGGCTGCGAACCAGGCCTGGCGGTCGCTGGGCGGGCGCGGCTGAGGCCCTTAGTCCTTGTAGTCGAAGGCCTTGGGGTGGTTCGCCAGGCTGCCGGTCAGCGCCGCGTAAAGGATGGTGCGGCCGTCGATCGATTCGGCATTGCCGCCGATATTGAGCCAGGTCAGCAGCTCGACGCCCTTGCCGTCCTGGACCGAGAGCAAGCCATAGGCCTCGCCGCTGCCCGGCGCGTAAAGCATGGCCATCTTGTTCGCGGCGCAATCGTGCTGCTTGCAGGCGGTCATCGCCAGGTATTCCTTGCCGCCGAACGCGACCTTCTGCGCCGGCGTGGTCACCGCCGCGCCGCGCAGCCAGTCCGGCATGGGATGACCCTCGGCCATCTTGTCGAAGGCGGCGGTCAGCGCCTGGTCCTGGCCGAGGTCGGCAAGGCTCGGGCCGGCCGCCTCCTGCGCCAGGGCGGGGCCAAGGCCCAGGGCGGCTCCGAGCGTCAGGATGGGGAGGATGCGGCGGATCGTCATGGGTCTTCCTTCACTTTGGGTCGCAGGCCGGTGGCCCTTGGGTTTTCGTCGAGGAGCCGGAACCCCGTGCGGCGCTTGCAAGTTCCCTTGCCGGGCGATCTTCTGCCCTTATGCCATGAACCTCGGGGTTGCCCACGCATGACCAAGAACACGCCCATCCCGGTCCGCCAGGACGTGCTGCCGCCCATCGACGACCCGACCGTCCATGCCGAGATCGACCGGCTGGCGCGGCGCTATCTGGCGGCCGGCGGCATCGCGATGGAGCTGATGACCGCCATCGGCGGCAAGGCCGAGGGGCTGATCGAGCGGCTTCCCCAAGGCGTGCGCGGACGCATGGACCGCATCACGCTGGCGGCGCTGAACCGGGCCTTCGACGCCGCCTCGCGCTCGCGCGGGGTGCTGCGGGAACGGGGCGATCTGTTCAACCGGCTGCTCTCGACCACCTCGGGCGCGGTCGGCGGCCTTGCCGGCGTCGGCGGCGCGGTGCTGGAGCTGCCGGTGACGGTGACGCTGCTTCTGCGCGCGATCATGGACATTGCCGGCGAACATGGCTTCGATCCCGATTCGGACCAGGCGAGGCGCGAGGCGCTGCATGTCTTCGCCTCGGCCGGGCCGCTGTCGGATGACGAGGGCACCGACCTGGGGCTGCTGACGGCGCGGATGACCATCACCGGCCATTCGGTGCAGGCGCTGATCGCCAAGGTGGCGCCGAAGCTCTCGACCTCGATGGCGCAGAAATTCGCGGCGCAGGCGGTGCCGGTGCTGGGCGCGCTGGCCGGGGCGGCGATCAACTACAACTTCACCCGCTATTACCAGGAGCTGGCGCGGGTACATTTCGGCCTGCTGCGGCTGTCCGAGGAAACCGGCATCCCGCGCGAGGCGCTGGCCGAGGCGCTGGAGCTGCGCATGATCCAGCTGCGCCCGAATACGGCGGCGCGCAAGCTGATGCGGCGCGGCTAGTCCTCGACCTCGGCCGCCAGTTGCAGGGCGGCGACGGGGGCTTCCAGGTGGTCGATGCCCAGGGGGCTGGTCGGCCGGGCGAGCCGCGATTTCACCACCCAATGCAGCCGCTCCTGCGCGCGGGTGATGGCGACATAGGCCAGCCGCTTCCACAGCGCGATGCCGGCCTCGCTGCGGCCCGACCAGGCGGCGGCGCTGATGTCGGGGCCGAAGACCTGCACGTCGGGCCATTGGCTGGCCTGCGCCTTGTGAATCGTCACCGCCGCGCCATGCAGGAAGGTCGCGCCCATGCGCGCGGCATAGGGGATGAAGGGCTCCTCGACATCCGGCATCTCGATCTTGACGATGCTGGCGGCGGAAAGCCGCGGATCCTCGGCGCCGACGACATGCAGGCGGGAAAAGCCCGGCTTGCGCCCCGGCCCCAGATAGACCACCTGCGCGCCCTTGATCAGCCCGCGCGCTTCCAGGTCGATGCGCTTCTTGCGGTGCTTCAGCGGCAGTTCCAGCCCGTCGCAGATCAAGGGCTCGCCCGGCAGCAGCGCGTCGCCCGGCGCGCCATGGGCCGAGCGGAAGGCCTGGATCAGCTTGATCCGGGTGATGTTGCGCCAGACCAGCACCGGGCTTTGCGCCATCAGGTCCGAGGAGACGCGCTCGGCCCAGATCACCCGGGAGTCGCGGGCGGCGGCCTCGCGGATCATGCGCTCGAAGGCGTCGAATTCCAGCGCCGGATCGGCCAGGGCATGGGCGAGATCCAGGATCGGGCTGTCGCCCTCCTGCCGGTGGATGCGGCTCAGCATCAGCTTCTGCGGGGCCGCGAGCCGGTCGAAGACCATCTGCCCGGACTGGCCGACCGGCGCCAGCTGCGCCGGGTCGCCGAACAGGATCAGGGTCGGAAAGATCTCGCGCAGATCCTCGAACTGGCGCTCGTCCAGCATCGAGGCCTCGTCGATCAGCCCCACGTCCAGCCCGTCCTCGCGCCGCTTCCAGCCGCGAATGAAGTCCGAGCCGCGCAACCCCGCCGCGGCCAGCGCCCCGGGGATCGAGGCATGCTGGTCGTAGAAGGCCTTGGCCCGGTCCAGCGCCGCCTCGGTCAGGCCCTCGATCACGCCCTCGACCTTCGGCCGCTCGCCGGCGCCGGTCAGCCAGTCGGCGATGCGCTCGTAATCCGGGTCGTAGACCGGGGTATAGAGGATGCGGTGGATCGTCGTCGCCGGCACGCCGCGCATGCGCAGCACGAAGGCCGCCTTGTTGGTCGGGGCCAGGATCGCGACGGTGCGGCGGTCCTTGCGCTTCTTGCCCTCGTAATCGCCCGAGACCAGATCGACCCCGGCCGCGCGTAGTGCCTTGGTCAACTCGGCCAGGAGCAGCGTCTTGCCCGAACCGGCCTTGCCGATCACCGCCATGACCCGGCCCTTGCCTTCCGACGGCGGCGAGATCTCTTCCGACAGCAGGTCGATGCCGGCATCCTCCAGCGCCGAGGCGACGGCGTCCCAGGCCTCGGCCTGGTCTGGGGAAAGGGTGGGCAGCATCATGGCGCCTTGTTACCCGGCCCAGGCCCGGGCGGAAAGGCCGTTCCGGTCGCGCGGTGGCTTTTTGGGTATTTGGACAACAAAGAAGAAACCCGAGGCGCGGAACGGCCATGCTTCTTTGTTGTCCAAATACCCCGCCGACCGGGCAACGCGCGGCAAAGCGCGCCGGTCAGGCGCGGTCGTCCTTGGGCGAGCTCATCACCACATGGGTGGTGATGGTGGCGATCTGGGGAAAGGCGCCCAGCACCTCGGTATGGAAGCGACGATAGGATTCGAGGTCGCGCACCTCGACCCGCAGCAGGTATTCGACCGAGCCGGTGATATTGTGGCATTCGCGGACCTGCGGCGCGGAAAGGCAGGCGCGTTCGAAGGCGCGTTGCGCCTCGTTCGTGTGGCGGGCCAAGCCGATGGTGACATAGGCGGTAAAGCCGGCAGCGCGGGCAGCGGGCGCGATGACGGCACGATAGCCCAGGATGGCGCCGCGGCGTTCCAGATCCTGCACCCGGCGCAGGCAGGCCGAGGGCGAGAGCCCGACCTCGGCCGCGAGCTGCTGATTCGGGATCCGTCCCCGCCGTTCGAGGATGCGCAATATCCGCGCGGAAATCGGGTCATCATCGAAAGCAGATTGCTGATCTTGTCCAGGCATGCGGCACTCTGGTCGGAAATTGCGGTTATCCTGCAATATCATCGCGCGGCAGAACGGGAAATCACCAATGTCGCTTCAGATCCTGCTGGCGCTCGCCGCCTTTGCCTTTGCCACCTCGGTCACGCCGGGGCCGAACAACCTGATGCTGATGGCATCCGGGGCGAATTTCGGCTTGCGGCGCAGCGTGCCGCATCTGCTGGGCGTGGCCTTGGGCTTCGGGGCCATGGTGGCGCTGCTGGGCCTGGGCGTGGACCGGCTGATCGCCGAGGCGCCCCGGCTGGCGCTGGCGCTGAAGGCCGTGAGCCTGGTCTATGTGCTGTGGCTGGCCTGGAAGATCGCCCATGCCGCCGCGCCCGAGGGCCAGGCCGGCACCGGGCGGCCGATGGGTTTCCTGGCCGCCTGTGCCTTTCAATGGGTCAATCCCAAGGCCTGGATGATGGGACTGGGGGCGCTTTCGGCCTATTCCGCCGGCGCGGGCGGGGCGCTGGTGGTGGCGGCGGTGTTCACGCTGGTGAACCTGCCCTCGGTCGCGCTTTGGGCGGCGATGGGGCAGGGGCTGCGCGGGCTCTTGCAGGACGCGGGCCGGCGGCAGATCTTCAACCGGGTGATGGCGGTGCTGCTGGTCGCCTCGATGCTGCCGGTGCTCAGCGGGCACTGACCACGATCAGGCCGGCGACGCCCAGCACGATCAGCGCCATGCCGGCGCGCTGGCGCATCGAGGAGCCTTCGCGGAACACCCGGCCCGAGACGAGCTGCGCCATCACCACCTCGACCAGCGCCAGGGTGCGGACATTCGCGGCCGAGGTCAGCGCGAAGCCCAGGAACCAGAACAGCGAGGCCAGCGCCCCCAGCGCCCCCGCGCCCAGCGAGCCGCGCCAATGCCGGGCGATGCCGGCAAGCGCCGGCCGGTCCGCCAACCCGAGCCAGGCCAGCATGATCGCGCTTTGCAGGGCCAGGCTCAGCGCCAGGACGGTGGCAGCGCGCAGCCCGCTTGCGCCGAAGGGCAGCGCCAGGATCGCGCCGCGAAAGCCGATGGCCGAAAGCCCGAACAGCGCCCCGGCCGCGATGCCCAGACCCGCCGCGCGCCAGCCGCCGCGCCGCCAGTCGGCGCTCGACATCAGCACCACGCCCAGCGTCGCCGTGGCGATGGCCGCCATGCGGGCCGGACCCAGCGGCTCGGCCAGCAGCAGCGTCCCGATCAGGGCCAGGGTGACCGGCTCGGTCTTGATGAGCGCGGTGGTGACGCCGAAGCCGCGGCTCTCCATCGTCAGCAGCATCAGCGCCGTCGCGGCGACCTGCGCCAGCGCGCCCAGCGTGGCCCAGCCGAGGCTCGCCGGGCCGGGCAGCGGGATGGCGGTGAAGCCGGCCAGCACCGCCAGCAGCAACGCCGCGAAGGGCAGGCCGAAGAGGAAGCGCACCGCCGTCGCGCCCATGGTGCCGAGTTCCGCCGTCAGCCGACGCTGCGCCGCGTTGCGGCCGGTCTGCGCCGCCGCCGCGACCAGCGTGGCGAGGATCCAGCTCATCAGCCCCGGATCGCCTCGATCATGCGGCTGACATTGTCGGGATCGGCGTCGGGCGTGATGCCATGGCCGAGGTTGAAGATATGCGGGCCCTTCGAGAAGGCCGCGACGATGCGGCGGGTCTCGGCCACCAGTGCCTCGCCCCCCGTGACCATCAGCCGCGGGTCGAGGTTGCCCTGCACGCAGCCGTCCTTCTGCACCTCGGCGGCGGCCCAGCCGGCGCTGACGGAATTGTCCAGCGCCACCGCATCGGCGCCGGTGGCGCGGGCAAAGCCGGCATAGCGTGGCCCGGCCTCGCGCGGGAAGGCGATGACGGGCACGCCGGGATGGCGGGCCTTCAGCGCGGCGATGATGCGGCGCGTCGGCGCCACCGCGAAATCGTCGAAATCGGCGCCCTTCAGCGAGCCGGCCCAGCTGTCGAAGAGCTTGACCACCTCGGCCCCGGCCTCGATCTGGGCCGAGAGATAGGCGATGGTGCCCTCGGTGATGCGGTCGATCAGCGCGGCGAAGGCGGCACGGTCGGCAGCCTTGAAGGCATGGGCCGGGCCCTGGTCGGGGGTGCCGCGACCGGCGATCATATAGGTGGCGACGGTCCAGGGCGCGCCGGCAAAGCCGATCAGCGTCGTCTCGCGCGGCAATGCGCGCGCCAGGATGCGGACGGTTTCATAAACCGGGGCCAAGGTGTCGTGGATCGCCTCGACCGGCTTCAGCGCCGCCACGCCGGCGGCGTCGGTGATGGTGGACAGGCGCGGGCCCTCGCCGGTTACGAACCACAACTCGGCCCCCAGCGCCTGCGGCAACAGCAGGATGTCGGCAAACAGGATCGCCGCGTCGAAGCCATAGCGGCGGATCGGTTGCAGCGTCACCTCGGCCGCGAGGTCGGGCGTATAGCACAGCGACAGGAAGTCGCCGGCCTGGGCGCGGGTCGCGCGGTATTCGGGCAGGTAGCGGCCGGCCTGGCGCATCATCCAGACGGGCGGCACGGGCAGGCGCTCGCCCTTCAGGGCGCGCAGGATGGTCTTGTCGGACATGGATCACCTCTTGCGCCCCTTCATGGCCGGCCTGTCCCCGTTGTCAAGGGCGCGAGAGGGCGCTAAGCCCTTGGCCATGGAACCGACACAGACCCAGATCATCCGCATCGGCACGCGCGGCTCGGCCCTGGCGCTGGCCCAGGCGCATGAGACCCGCGACCGGCTGAAGGCCGCGCACGGCCTGCCCGAGGCCGCCTTCGAGATCGTCGTGATCAAGACCACCGGCGACCGCGTGCTGGACCGGCCCCTGAAAGAGATCGGCGGCAAGGGCCTGTTCACCCGCGAGATCGAGGATGCGCTGCTGTCGGGCGAGATCGACATCGCCGTGCATTCCATGAAGGACATGCCGACCGTCCAGCCGCAGGGGCTGGTCATCGACTGCTACCTGCCGCGCGAGGATGTGCGGGACGCCTTCGTCTCGCCGCAGTATTCCGGGATTTCCCAGCTTCCCCAAGGCGCTGTCGTCGGTTCCTCGAGCCTGCGGCGGCGGGCGCAGCTGGCGGCGCGCCGGCCCGACCTGCAGCTGGTCGAGTTTCGAGGAAACGTGCAGACCCGTTTGAAAAAGCTGGAAGATGGCGTGGCGGTTGCGACTTTCCTCGCCATGGCGGGGCTGTCGCGGCTGGGCATGCTGCATGTCGCGCGCGGTCCGGTCAGCCCCGATGAGATGCTGCCCGCCGTGGCGCAGGGCTGCATCGGGGTCGAGCGGCGGGCGGATGATGCGCGCATGGCCGGGCTGCTGGCGGCGATCGGCGACCGGGACAGCGCGCTGCGCGTCGCGGCGGAACGGGCGTTCCTGGCGCGGCTCGACGGTTCCTGCCAGACGCCCATCGCAGGGCTGGCGGAGCTGGAGGGCGACCGGCTGCGGCTGCGGGGCGAGATCCTGCGGCCCGACGGCAGCGCGGTCATCGCGGGCGAGCGCATCGGCCCGGCCGGCGACGGCGCCGCCATGGGCGACGACCTGGCGGCGGAACTGCGCGCCCGCGCGCCTGCGGATTTCTTCGACTGGTCCTAAAGCGCCAGCATCGCGGCCAGTGCCAGCCCCAGCATGAGCATCGCGCGGCGATAGAGCCGCAGCCCGGCCATCAGGTCGCGCGGGGCGGGATCGCGGGCGGTTTCGTTCAGCCAGGGCTCGGGGGATTCGACGCCGTGATAGCGGCGCGGCCCCGACAGCCGCACGTCCAGCGCGCCGGCCATGGCGGCCTCGGGCCAGCCGGCATTGGGCGAGCGGTGGCGGCGCGCGTCGCGGCGGATCACCCGCCAGACGCGGCCCTGGTTCGGCGGCGCGGCCAGCAGGAACAGCAGCGCCGTCAGCCGCGAGGCGGGCAGGTTCACCAGGTCGTCCAGCCGCGCCGCGACCCGGCCGAAGAGCGCGTGGCGTTCGCTCATATGCCCGATCATCGAATCGAGCGTGTTGATCGCCTTGTAGGCGGCAATCCCGGGCAGGCCGGCGACGGCGGCCCAGAACACCGGCGCGACGATCCCGTCCGAGGCGTTCTCGGCCAGGCTCTCCAGCGCCGCGCGGGCAATGGGGGCGGGGCGGTCGTCGAGGTCGCGGCCGACGATCATCGCCACGGCGCGCTTCGCGGCCGGCATGTCGCCCGCTTGCAGCGGCCGGGCCACGGCGGCGACGTGATCGTCAAGCGAGCGCACGGCGACCAGCGGCCAGGCCAGCACGCCCAGAGCCACCGCGCCGCCGGGCAGCGGCAGCAGCGCCCAGGTCAGCAGCAGCGCCGGCAGCACCGCCGCCGTCAGCACCACCGCGACCGCGAAGGCACCGCGCAGGATGCGCTGCCCGCCGCGATTCCAGCGCCGATCCAGCGCCGCGATCAGCCGGCCGAGCCAGGTCACCGGATGGCCGATGCGGCGATAGAGCCCGTCCGGCCAGCCCAGCGCCGCGTCCACCGCCAGCGCCACCAGCGCCACGGTCAGGGTCTGGGACGACAGGATCATGGCGCGACCCGGTTGACGGCCTCGACCGCCCAGCCGCCGGGGGTGCGGGTCAGCACGGTCAGCGACAGCGGCGCGACCGAGAAGGACAGCGCCGCCGGCCCCACCGCCAGCGCCAGCGCGGCGCGGACCGTGCCGGCATGGGCGATGATCGCGGTCGTGCCCCGCGCGCGCTCCAGCAGCGCCTGCACCCGCGCGGCCATGTCGAGAAAGCTCTCGCCGCCCGGCGGGCGGGCCTCGGCCAGCGCCTCGGGCGGCAGCGGGCCGAGGTCGGGGATTGCGGCACCGGGTTCTTCCCAGGCGCCGAAATCCTGCTCCCACAGGGCGGGATGATAGTCGGGGGACAGGCTCAGCGCCTGCGCGGTCTGTCGGCAGCGCAGCGCCGGGCTGGCCCAGACCTGCGTGGCCTCCGAAAGCATCCGCGCCGCCCAGTCGAGCCGCTCGCGGTCGCTGCAATCGGCCGACACGTCGCGCCGCCCGGCCAGCCCCGGCACCGCAAGCGGCGCGTGGCGCAGGATCATCAGCCGGGTCGGATCGTCCTTCATCGCCGCAGCCTTGGCGCGGCCCTCGGCGCTTGTCAACGCGCCCCGCCGAAGCGCAGGATCGGCGGCGACAGAAGGCTTGACGCGAGACCCCATCCGCAGGCATAAACCATTTAAATGAACACTCGTTCAATAACCGGGGAGGGAACCGATGTTCACCGCAGGCATGGCGTTCGATCTGGGCGAGGATGTGAACGCGCTTCGCGACACCGTTCACCGCTGGGCGCAGGAGCGCGTCAAGCCCATCGCCGCCGAGGTCGACCGCAGCAACGCATTCCCGAACGATCTGTGGCCCGAGATGGGCGAGATGGGCCTGCTGGGCATCACCGTGCCCGAGGAATTCGGCGGCACCGGCATGGGCTATCTGGCGCATGTGATCGCGACCGAGGAGATCGCCCGTGCCTCGGCCTCGGTCAGCCTGTCCTATGGCGCGCATTCCAACCTCTGCGTGAACCAGATCAAGCTGAACGGCAGCGATGCGCAGCGGGCGAAATACCTGCCCGACCTGTGCAGCGGCAAGGCGGTCGGCGCGCTGGCCATGTCCGAAGAGGGCGCCGGCAGCGACGTGGTCGGCATGAAGCTGCGCGCCGAGAAGCGCGGCGACCGCTATGTGCTGAACGGCAGCAAATACTGGATCACCAACGCCCCCGACGCCCATACGCTGGTCGTCTATGCCAAGACCGACCCCGAGGCGGGCAGCAAGGGGATCACCGCCTTCATCGTCGAGCGCGGCATGAAGGGTTTCAGCACCAGCCCGCACTTCGACAAGCTCGGCATGCGCGGCTCGAACACCGGCGAGCTGATCTTCGAAGACTGCGAGGTGCCTGCCGAGAACATCCTGGGCGCCGAGGGCAAGGGCGTGCGCGTGCTGATGTCGGGACTGGATTACGAACGCCTGGTGCTGTCGGGCATCGGCACCGGGATCATGGCGGCCTGCCTCGATGAGGTCATGCCCTATGTCCGCGACCGCAAGCAGTTCGGCCAGCCCATCGGCTCGTTCCAGCTGATGCAGGGCAAGATCGCCGACATGTATGTCGCGCTGAATACCGCGCGGGCCTATGTCTATGAGGTGGCGCGCGCCTGTGACGCCGGCAAGGTCACGCGCCAGGACGCGGCTGGCGCCGTGCTTTACGCCAGCGAACAGGCCATGGTGCAGGCGCATCAGGCGGTGCAGGCGCTTGGCGGCGCGGGCTTCCTGAACGATTCGACGGTCTCGCGGCTGTTCCGCGACGCGAAGCTGATGGAGATCGGGGCCGGAACCTCGGAAATCCGTCGCATGTTGATCGGGCGTCAACTGATGGAGATCGCCTGATGCGCTTCCTGCTGCTGCTGGCCCTGGCCGGCTCGCCCACCCTGGCCGAGGGGCCGCCCTATGATGCCAAAATCCTGCCGGCCTGCCTGGACCGGACCGCGGAATCATCCGCCGATGCCAGGGTCTGCATCGGCGAGGCCGCCACGCAATGCATGGCGCAGCCCGGCGGCGATACCACCGTCGGCATGGTCGATTGCCTGAGCGCCGAGGCCAAGGACTGGGACAGCCTGATGAACGGCTGGTATGGCAAGGCCATGCAGCAGACCGATGCGCTGGACGCCGAGATGAAGTCGCTGGGCTCGGCCGCCGAGCCTGCCGCGCCGGTGCTGAAACAGGCGCAACGCGACTGGATCGCCTTTCGCGATTCCAGCTGCAAGTTCCAATCGATCCGCTATCAGGGCGGCACCGCCGGCGGTCCGGCCGCCGCGACCTGCCTGATGCAGATGACCGGCGAACAGGCGCTGCAGCTGCGCGAGCTACTGGAGGATGCGCCATGATCCGCGCGGCCGCGCTGCTGCTGGCGGCGGGGCTCGCCGCGCCCGCCCTGGCCGGCGATGCCTCGGGTTTCGATCCGGCCAGCATCGATCAATGCCTGGTTGCCGCGCCGACCCAGGGCGCGCGCGCCGATTGCGCCGGCATCGGCATGGAGGCCTGCCTGGCCTATGCCAAGGGCAAGTACAGCGGCGACGATCCGGACTTCCCGATGGCGAATTGCCTCGACGCCTCGCACCAGGCCTGGGAGGCGAAGCTGACCGCCACCTATGACGCGGCGCTGGCAGCGCAGGGCGCCAAGCCGCAGGAGATGCTGCGCCAGGCCGAGCGCAGCTGGCTGCAATTCCGCGAGGACCTGTGCAACCAGGCCCGCGCCGCCGCACCCGAGGGCCAAGGCGAGCTGGCCGCCGCCCGCTGCATCCGCGACGAGACCGCGCGCCAGACCGCGCTCTTGCTGGCGCTGGAGCCGGCCGAATGACCGCCCCCATGCCGAAAGGGCGCTCCGCGACGGGACGCCCCTCTCCGGTTCGTGGTGGATCCCCGGATTTCCGCCTAGAACTTCATCACATAGCTGACGCCCACGACGACCGGATCGACCTCGACCTTGCCGATCTCGGCGCCGTTCAGGGTCACGTCGGCGTCGATGTCGATCCAGCGCAGGTCGGCGCGGATCGCGGCGCGGTCGTTGATCCAGTAGTCGGCGCCCAGGTGCGCGGCCAGGCCCCAGCTGTTCTTGACCCGCAGCTCGGCCCCGCTCAGCGGGCCGCGCGCATCGCCGTCCCAGAAGCCGGTGAAGTTCACGCCAAGGCCGACGAAGGGCTTGAACTGCTCGGTCGCATCGAAGTGGTATTGCAGCGAGATCACCGGCGGGAGATGCTTGACGGTGCCGATCTCGACCCCGTTCGACTTGATCGAATGCTTGAAGGGCAGGGCGGCCAGCAGCTCGACGCCCAGGTTGTCGCGGATGAAATATTCCGCGGTGATGGTCGGGCGGGTGCTGTCGCCGATCTCGGTCGGCACGGTGCCACCGGCCAGCACGCCATTGTCCGACTTGGGGTTCACATTCGCCAGCCCGAAGCCCAGCGTCCATTCCCCCTGCGACTGCGCCAGCGCGGGCGAGGCCAGCAGGGCCAGCGCCGCGGCGATCAGCATATGGTGTTTCATGGCGGTCCTCTCGTCTTGTTTTCCACCGTGACAAGGCGCCCGCGCCGCTCACGAAACCTTGATCTGCATCAAGATCCGGGCGTCCCGGCCCGGCTGCGTCAGTTTGTCGCAGCCGCCCGGGCGCCGGCCCGACCCGAAAGGATGACGCGATGAAACTCGGCAGTTCCGCCCTGCCGTCCTCGGACGGCTTCCGCGCCAATCGCGAGGCGCATCTGGCCATGCTGGAGACCGTGCGCAAGGCCGCGCTGGCGGCGGCGGCCGGCGGCGGGGCCAAGGCGCTGGAGCGCCACACCAGCCGCGGCAAGATGCCCCCGCGCGAGCGGGTGGCGAACCTGCTGGACCCCGGCTCGGCCTTCCTCGAGATCGGCGCCACCGCCGCGCATGGCATGTATGAGGGCGCGGCCCCCGGCGCCGGGGTGATCGCCGGCATCGGCCGGGTGCATGGCCAGGACGTGATGGTCGTGGCCAATGACGCCACGGTCAAGGGCGGCACCTATTACCCGATGACGGTCAAGAAGCACCTGCGCGCGCAGGAGATCGCCCAGGAATGCCATCTGCCCTGCGTCTACCTGGTCGATTCGGGCGGGGCGAACCTGCCGAACCAGGACGAGGTGTTTCCCGACCGCGACCATTTCGGCCGCATCTTCTACAACCAGGCGCAGATGAGCGCGATGGGCATCCCGCAGATCGCCGTGGTCATGGGCTCCTGCACCGCGGGCGGCGCCTATGTCCCGGCCATGTCCGACGTGACGATCATCGTGCGAAACCAGGGCACGATCTTCCTGGCCGGTCCGCCGCTGGTCCGGGCCGCCACCGGCGAGGTGGTCTCGGCCGAGGACCTGGGCGGCGGCGACGTGCATACCCGGCTCTCGGGCGTGGCCGATTACCTGGCCGAGGACGACGGCCATGCCCTCGCCATGGCCCGCCGCGCCATCGCGAACCTGAACCGCCAGCGGCCCGCGACCGTGCAATGGCAGGCCCCCGAGGCACCCGCCCATGACCCGGAGGAGATCCTGGGCATCGTCCCCGCCGACCTGCGCACCCCCTATGACATCCGCGAGGTGATCGCCCGCGTCGTGGACGGCTCGCGCTTCGACGAGTTCAAGGCCCGCTTCGGCGAGACGCTGGTCACCGGCTTCGCCCATGTCGAGGGCTGCCCCGTCGGCATCGTCGCCAACAACGGCGTGATCTTCTCGGAGGCCGCGCAGAAGGGCGCGCATTTCATCGAGCTCTGCTCGATGCGAAACATCCCGCTGGTCTTTCTGCAGAACGTCACCGGCTTCATGGTCGGGCGCAAATACGAAAACGAAGGCATCGCCCGGCACGGCGCCAAGATGGTGACGGCGGTGGCGACGACCAGCGTGCCCAAGATCACCATGCTGGTCGGCGGCAGCTTCGGCGCCGGCAATTACGGCATGTCGGGCCGCGCCTATTCACCGCGCTTCCTCTGGACCTGGCCCAATTCGCGCATTTCGGTCATGGGCGGCGAGCAGGCGGCGGGCGTGCTCGCCACCGTGCGCCGCGAGGGCATCGAGCGCCAGGGCGGCAGCTGGTCGCCCGAGGAAGAGGCCGAATTCAAGCGCCCCACCATCGAGATGTTCGAGCGCCAGTCGCACCCGCTCTATGCCTCGGCCCGGCTCTGGGACGACGGCATCATCGACCCCCGGAAGACCCGCGACATCCTCGCCCTCAGCCTGCGCGCCAGCCTGAACGCGCCGATCCCGCCGACGCGCTTCGGCATCTTCCGGATGTGAGCGCCATGGCCGCGATCACCCTCTGGCAAGGCGACATCACCACGCTGGCCCTCGACGCCATCGTCAATGCCGCGAACCGCACGCTCTTGGGCGGCGGCGGGGTGGACGGTGCCATCCACCGCGCCGCCGGGCCGGGCCTGCTGGCCGAATGCCGCACGCTCGGCGGCTGCCCGACCGGCGAGGCGCGCCTCACCGCCGGCCACGCCCTGCCGGCGCGCCACGTCATCCACACCGTCGGCCCGGTCTGGCAGGGCGGCCAGTCGGACGAGGACGCGCTTCTGGCCCGCTGCTACCAAAACAGCCTCGCGCTGGCCCATGCCCACGGCCTCGCCAGCATCGCCTTCCCGGCGATCTCGACCGGCATCTACGGCTTCCCCGCCACCCGCGCCGCGCTGATCGCCGTCGAAACGATCAAAGCCCACGCCGGCCTTCTCGACGTGACCCTGGTCGCCTTCGACCGTGGCAGCCTCGCGACGCTGGCATCCGCCCTCGACAGATCCGCCCGATGATTTCTCCGTTTCAAAAATACTCCACGGGGGTCCGGGGGTGTGAAACCCCCGGCGCCGCCCGCGCCACGAGGAGCCGCCCATGTTCCAGAAGATCCTGATCGCCAACCGCGGCGAGATCGCCTGCCGGGTCATCGACACCGCCCGCCGTCTGGGCGTCCGCACCGTCGCGGTCTATTCCGACGCCGACCGCGCCGCCCGCCATGTCGCCCTGGCGGACGAGGCGATCGCCATCGGCGGCCCGGCGCCCCGGGACAGCTACCTGCGCGGCGACGCCATCATCCGCGCCGCGCGCGACACCGGCGCCCAGGCCATCCACCCCGGCTACGGCTTTCTCAGCGAGAACCCGGATTTCGTCGATGCGGTGACGCAGGCCGGCCTGACCTTCATCGGCCCTTCGGCCGAGGCGATCCGCAAGATGGGCCTCAAGGACGCCGCCAAGGCGCTGATGGCCGATGCCGGCGTGCCGGTCGTGCCGGGCTATCACGGCGAGAACCAGGAGACGGCGCACCTGCAGGCCCAAGCCGATGCCATCGGCTATCCCGTGCTCATCAAGGCCGTGGCCGGCGGCGGCGGCAAGGGCATGCGGCTGGTGGAACGCAGCAGCGATTTCCCCGACGCCCTGCAATCCGCGCAAGGCGAGGCCGCCACCGCCTTCGGCAACCCCGCGGTGCTGATCGAGAAATACATTCAGCAGCCCCGCCATATCGAGATGCAGGTCTTCGGCGACGGCCACCGCGCCGTCCACCTGTTCGAGCGCGACTGCTCGCTGCAACGCCGGCACCAGAAGGTGATCGAGGAAGCCCCGGCCCCCGGCATGACGCCCGAGATGCGCGCCGCCATGGGCGAGGCCGCCACCCGTGCCGCCGAGGCCATCGGCTATGCCGGCGCCGGCACCGTGGAATTCATCGTCGACGGCAGCGACGGCCTGCGTCCCGATGGCTTCTGGTTCATGGAGATGAACACCCGCCTCCAAGTCGAACATCCGGTGACCGAACTCGTCACCGGCATCGACCTGGTCGAATGGCAGCTGCGCGTCGCCTCGGGCGAGCCCTTGCCCGCGACCCAGGACCAGCTGATCATCCAAGGCCACGCCTTCGAGGCCCGGCTCTATGCCGAGGACGTGCCCGCCGGCTTCCTGCCCGCCACCGGCCGGCTCGCGCATCTGCGCTTCCCGGACCACGCCCGCATCGAGACCGGCGTGCGGCCCGGCGACACGATCAGCCCCTGGTACGACCCGATGATCGCCAAGATCGTCACCCATGGCGCCACCCGCGCCATCGCGCTGCGCGCGCTGGAAGCGGCGCTGGAGGATACCGAGGTCGCGGGTTCGGTCACCAATGTCGATTTCCTGATCGCCCTGACCCGGCATGCGGGTTTCCAGCGGGGCGAGGTCGATACCGGCCTGATCGCCCGCGACCTCGACGCGCTGGTCGCGGCCGCGGAGCCCGATCCTGGCGCCAGGGCGCTGGCGGTGCTGGGCCTGGCCGGGCTCGACGATCCGACCATCCGCGGCGGCGTGACCCTGTGGCAGCCGCTGAAACGCAGCATCGTCTGGCAGGGCGGCGAGGCCGTGCTCGAGGTGCTGGGCCCCGGCGCCGCCCGCGTCACGCTGGACGGAAGCACGCATCGGATCGGCTATGAGGGCGGGCGCTGGTGGGTCGACGGCAGCCCGCGCCGCTGGCGCATCGTCAACCACGGCGCCGGCACCAGCGTCTTCGGCGGCCGGGCGCTGACGCTCGCGCCGCTCGACCCCTTGGACCGCGGCGGCGACGAAGCCGGGGCTGCGCTGACACTCTCGCCGATGCCGGGGCTGGTCAAGGCGGTCTTCGTCAGCGCCGGCCAGCAGGTCGCGGCCGGCGACCGGCTGGCGATCCTGGAGGCCATGAAGATGGAGCACACCCTGACCGCCGCCCGCGACGGCACCGTGGCCGAGGTGCTGGCCGCGGCCGGCGACCAGGTCGAGGCCGGCGCGCCGCTGATCCGGCTGGAGGAGGACGATGGCTGAACTGACGCTCTGGCATGTGCCGCTGTCGCGCTCGATGCGCATCCTGTGGCTGCTCGAGGAGATCGGCTGCGCCTATGATCTGCGGCTGATGGACCTCGCGGACGGCTCGACGCGCCGGCCGCCCTATGACGCCATCCACCCGGTCGGCCGCGTGCCGGCGCTGCGCGACGGCGACACCACGATCCACGAATCCGGCGCCATGACCGAATGGCTGTGCGAGACCCGCGCCCCGCAGCTCTGGCGCGCGCCGGGCGCGCCCGGGCGGCTGGGCTGGCTCGACTGGCTGCATTTCGGCGAGACGCTGGGCCAGCACATCGCCAACCTGACCCAGCAGCACGTCTTCCTGCGCGAAGACAGCCAGCGTTCGGCCACGCTGATGCGGCTCGAGGCAGCGCGGCTGTCGCGGGCGCTGCGCCTGGTCGAGGCTTGCGTCGCCGATTCGGACTGGCTGCTCAGCGAGTTCTCCGGCGTCGATTGCCAGGTCGGCTATTCGGTCTGGATCGCGTCGCGCTTCGTCAGCTTCGCCGACCGCCCGGCGCTGGCCGCCTATCGCGACCGCTGCGCCGCGCGGCCGGCCTTCCAGCGCAGCCTGCCACCCGAGGGCACGGCGATCATCTATGCCCGCGACTTCTACGAGGTGCCCGAATGACCCGCGTCGAGATCTTCGAAATGGGCCCGCGCGACGGGTTGCAGAACGAAAAGCGCCTGATCCCCGCGGCCGAAAAGATCGCGCTGGTCGACCTCTTGTCGCAGGCCGGGTTCCGGCGCATCGAAGTCACCAGCTTCGTCTCGCCGAAATGGGTGCCGCAGATGGCCGACGCCGCCGAGGTCATGGCCGGTATTCGGCGCGCGCCCGGCGTCAGCTATGCCGTGCTGACCCCGAACATGAAGGGCTACGCGGCGGCGCGGGCGGCCCGCGCCTCGGAGGTCGCGATCTTCGCCTCGGCCTCGGAAGGGTTTTCGCGCGCGAACCTGAACGCCAGCATTGCCGAGAGCCTGGAGCGGCTGGCGCCGGTGGCCGAGGCCGCGCGCGCGGACGGCATCCCGGTCAGGGGCTATGTCTCGGTGGTGACCGACTGCCCCTTCGACGGACCGACGCCGCCCGGCCATGTCGCCCGCGTCGCGGCGGCGCTGCGCGACATGGGCTGCTACGAGATCAGCCTGGGCGATACCATCGGCCAGGGCCGGCCCGAGACCATCGACGCCATGCTGGCGGCGGTGCTGGACGAACTGCCGCCCGAGCGGCTGGCCGGCCATTACCACGACACCGCCGGCCGCGCGCTGACCAATATCGACGCGAGCCTGGCACGCGGGTTGCGGGTCTTCGACGCCGCCGTCGGGGGGCTTGGCGGCTGCCCCTATGCCCCGGGCGCGGCCGGCAATGTCGCGACGGAAGCCGTCGCCGCGCATCTGGCGGCGGCGGGTCATGACACCGGCCTCGACATGGCCGTGATCGCTCGCGCCGCCGCCCTGGCCCGCAGCCTGAGAGGAGCGCCGTGATGGAGACCATCCGCATCGAGACCAACCCGCGCGGCGTCGCGCATCTGTGGCTGGCGCGCCCCGACAAGCACAATGCGCTGTCGGCGCAGATGATCCGCGAACTGACGCTCGCCGCGCAGCATCTGGGCCATGACCCGGCCGTGCGCGTGGTGGTGCTGGCAGCCGAGGGGCGCAGCTTCTGCGCCGGCGGCGATCTCGGCTGGATGCAGGACCAGATGCGTGCCGTTGCCGAGACCCGCCGCGCCGGCGCCCGCGACCTGGCGATGATGTTGAACGCGCTGAACACCCTGCCCAAGCCGCTGATCGGCCGGGTGCAGGGCAATGCCTTCGGCGGCGGCGTCGGCATGATCGCGGTCTGCGACGTGGCGATCGCCGTGCCCGAGGCCCGCTTCGGCCTGACCGAGACTCGGCTCGGCCTGATCCCCGCCACCATCGGCCCCTATGTCCTGGCTCGGATGGGCGAGGACCGCGCCCGCCGGGTCTTCATGTCCGCCCGGCTCTTCGGCGCGGAAGAGGCGATCCGCCTGAACCTGCTGGCCGCCACCGCCGAGCCTGGGACGCTGGACGCCGCCGTCGAGGCCGAGGTCGCGCCCTATCTCTCCTGCGCCCCCGGCGCCGTGGCGGCGGCAAAGCGCCTGGCCCGCCGCCTTGGCCCCGCCATCGGCCCGGCCGAGATCGAGGCCAGCATCGACGCCCTGGTCGCGGTCTGGGAAGGCGACGAGGCACCCGAGGGCATCGCCGCCTTCTTCGAGAAACGAAAGCCGCGCTGGCAGCAGGGCTAAGCCCCGGCCTTCTCTGTTGTATAAATACCCAAGCTGCGCGGGCGGCGAGGCGCCTGCGGTGCGGTTTTCGCAGGACGGGCGAGGGAGCTGCCGTGGCAGCCTTGCGGTTTGGGTATTTATGCAACAAAGAAGGCTGGTCAGACGCACGGGCGCGACATTTGCGCGCAGCGCATGGCCGCATTTCGGCGGCGGCGGGGTGACGGGCGGGCCGGGAATCTGTTATCGCCAACATGATTCCCGAAAAGCCCGCCATCATGCCCCGGAAGGTGCCGCCATGCCGCCGCAGCCAAACCTGAAACTTGCGATTCTTGCCCTGGGCCTTGGTGCCTTTGCCATCGGCACCTCGGAATTCGCCGCCATGGGGCTGTTGCCCTGGTATGCCGGCGATCTTGGCATCACCGAGCCGCAGGCGGGCCATGTCGTCAGCGCCTATGCGCTGGGGGTGGTCGTGGGGGCGCCGATCACCTCGATCCTGGGCGCGCGGCTGCCGCGGCGGCGCTACCTGGCGGCGCTGATCGCCGCCTATGGGGTGATGAACCTGCTGGCGGCGGTGCTGCCGGGCTATGGCACGCTGGTCTTCACCCGGTTCCTGGCCGGGCTGCCGCATGGCGGCTTCCTGGGCGTCGCCATGCTGTTCGCCGCCGATGCCCTGCCGCGCGAGCAAAGGGCCAAGGGCGTGACCCAGGTGTTGCTGGGCCTGACCATCGCCAATATCGCCGGGGTGCCGCTGGCCGGCGTGCTGGGCCAGAGCCTCGGCTGGCGCTGGGGCTTTGCCCTGCCGGGCGTGCTGGCGCTGCTGGCGGGCTGGCTGATCCTGCGGCTGGCGCCGCGCGTCGGTGCCGCCAAGGATGCGCGGCCGATGGACGAGCTGAAGGCGCTTGGCAATCCGGCCGTGGTGCTGACGCTGCTGGTCGGGGCCATCGGTTTCGGCGGGCTTTTCGCGGTCTATTCCTATCTCTCGGCCGCGATGCTGGCCACGACGCAGCCTCCGGGCTGGGCGGTGCCGGCCATGCTGTCGGGCTTCGGCATCGGCGGCACGCTGGGCAGCATCATGGCCGCGCGGCTGACCATACGCCTTGGCACCTGGCGCTCGGCGCTGCTCTTGATGGGCTTCATGCTGGCGACGCAGGGCTTTGCGGCCTGGGCCGTCGGCAGCTGGGGGCTGATGCTTCTGTCCTCGTTCCTGCTGGGGCTGGGCTCGGGCATGGTGGTGCCCTTGCAGACCCGGCTGATGGACGTGGCCGGGCGCGCGCAGAGCATGGCCGCCGCGATGAACCACGCCGCCTTCAACGCCGCCAATGCGCTGGGGCCCTGGCTGGCCGGCATGGCGCTGGCGGCGGGCTGGGGCTGGCAGAGCTCGGGCCTGGTGGCGATGGCGCTGTCAGTCGCGGGGATGCTCGCCCTGGGTCTGGCCTGGTGGCAGTCCCGGGCCGCCGGGATGGGCATGCAGGATCACCCCGCGCGAGTGTGAGGCGAATTCCCGCCGCCACGAGATGACGAGCACATAGAGCGTGGCGAGAAACAGCCCCAGCGGTCCAGCCAGCCAGCCCAGCGCCCCGAGCGCGAAATAGACGCAGCGCAGCCCCGAGTTGAAGCTGCGCGCCGCGGTGATGTTGATCTCGGCCGCCTGCATGGCGGCGGGCATGGCGCGCGGATCCTCGGGATCGTTCGGCACCGCCGCCATCATCACCGCGCAATAGCCGAACAGCCGATGCGCCCAGACGAAGCGCAACAGCGCGTTGGCGACGAAGAACAGCACCACGACGATCTTGATTTCCCATTTCAGCGCCGGGACATGGCCCAGGTCGAATTGCCGCGCCACGCCCGCCAGCTGGTCGGTCTTGCCGATCAGCGCCAGCCCGCCGCCGACGGCGATCAGGCAGGCCGAGGCGAAGAAGGCGGTGCCCTCGCGCAGCGTGGTCAGGATGTTGCCGTCGAAGATCCGCGGATCGCGGGTGACGAAATGCCGCATCCATTCGCGCCGATAGTCCTTCATCAGCACCGAGACCGAGGGGTGCTGCCTTGGCGGATGCTCAGTGATCCAGCCGATGCCCAGCCAGGCCAGGAAAAGCCAGGCCAGCGCGGCCAGGTCGGCGGGGGTGAAGGGGCCGGCGGGCGGAAGGGGAATCTGCATGTCCCAGTCTTACCGCCGCCCGGGACGTGTTGCCAGCGTCCGCCCGGCTGCCTAACTTGCAGGGGAAAACGCGCAGAGAACCGGAGGGATACCATGGCCGCACCGCACGCCATCCACGAAGAATTTCCGAACGATGCCGCCCGCATCCATGCGCTGAAGCTGTCGGACGCGCATTTCGCCCGGCTGCTGGTCGATTACGACCAGGTGAACGACCAGGTCGGTGCCGCCGAAAGCCGCCACACGCCCATGTCGGACGAGGCCGAAACGGCGCTGCGCAAGCGTCGCGCCGCGCTGAAGGACGAGATCGCGCGCCTGATCGCCGCGGCGCCCGCCTGATGCAGATGCCCGCCCCGGACCAGGCCGTCATCGGCCGCCGCGACGCGATCGTCGCGCGGCTGATCGCGGCGCTGTCGGCGGCGGGCGATGCCGCGGCGCGGGTGATCGACGACCCGGCCGAGACCCGCGCCTATGAATGCGACGCGCTCTCGGCCTATCGCTGCCCGCCGCTGGCCGTCGTGCTGCCCTCGACCACCGCCGGCGTCGCGGCGGTGCTGCGGCTCTGCCACGAAGAGCGCGTGCCGGTGGTGCCGCGCGGGGCGGGAACCAGCCTGGCCGGCGGCTCGATGCCCACGGCCGACGCGGTGGTGATCGGCCTGGCGCGCATGAACGCGGTGCTGGAAACCGACCTCGCCGACCGCTTCATCCGCGTGCAGGCCGGGCGCACCAACCTGTCGGTTTCGAGCGCGGTCGAGACGGCGGGCTTCTTCTATGCGCCCGATCCGTCCAGCCAGCTCGCCTGCGCCATCGGCGGCAATATCGCCATGAACTCCGGCGGCGCGCATTGCCTGAAATACGGCGTCACCACCAACAACCTGCTGGGCGTCACGCTGGTCATGATGGACGGCAGCGTGGTCGAACTCGGCGGCCCGATGGGCGAGGCGCCGGGCCTCGACCTGCTGGGCGTGGTCTGCGGCTCGGAAGGGCAGCTCGGCATCGTGACCGAGGCCACGCTGCGCATCCTGCCCCGGCCCGCCGGCGCACGGCCGGTGCTGATCGGCTTCGACAGCAGCGAGACCGCCGGCGCCTGCGTCGCGGCGATCATCCGCGCCGGCATCATCCCCGTCGCCATCGAATTCATGGACCGCCCCTGCATCCGCGCCACCGAGGCCTTTGCCGGCGCCGGCTATCCCGATTGCGAAGCCCTGCTGATCGTCGAGGTCGAGGGCACCGCGCCCGAGATCGACGAGCAGCTGCGCCTGATCCGCGCCATCGCCGAAACCTTCGCTCCGGTCGCGTTCCGCGAAAGCCGCTCCGAGGAGGAATCGCGCCGCATCTGGCTGGGCCGCAAGTCGGCCTTTGGCGCCATGGGCCAGATCAACGACTACATGTGCCTCGATGGCACCATCCCGGTCTCGGCGCTGCCGCAGGTGCTGGCCGGCATTGCGCGGCTTTCGGGCGAATTCGGGCTGGACGTGGCCAATGTCTTTCATGCCGGCGACGGCAACATGCATCCGCTGATCCTTTACGATGCCAACCGTCCCGGCGACCTGGAGCGCTGCGAGGCGATGGGGGCCGAGATCCTGAAGCTCTGCGTCGCGGTCGGCGGCTGCCTGACCGGCGAGCATGGCGTCGGCGTCGAGAAGCGCGAGCTGATGGGCGTGCAGTTCGACGCCGCCGACATGGAGGCGCAGATGCGGGTCAAGGACGTGTTCGACCCGCTCTGGCTGCTGAACGCCGCCAAGGTCTTCCCGCTGGCGGTCTCGGCCCCGCGCCGCGAGGGGCTGCGCCATGCGGCCTGAAACCGAGGCGGAGCTGGCGCGCATCATCCGCACCGCAGCCGGGCCGCTCACGCCCATCGGCGGCGGCACCCGGCTTTGGCCGGGCGAGGGGCAGGGCGCGCGGCTGGACCTCTCGGGGCTTTCGGGCATGGTGCTTTACGAACCCGCGGCGCTGACCCTGGTGGTGCGGGCGGGCACGCCGCTCTGCGAGGTGCAGGCGCTGCTGGCCGCCGAGGGCCAGATGCTGGCCTTCGAGCCCGACGCCCGCGACGGCTCGACCATCGGCGGCGTCGCGGCCGCCAATGCCTCCGGCCCGCGCCGGGTGCAGGCCGGCGCCTGCCGCGACGCCATGCTGGGGCTGTGCTTCGTCGACGGGCAGGGCGAGGTGGTCCGGAACGGCGGCCGGGTGATGAAGAACGTCACCGGCTATGACCTGGTGAAGCTGCTGGCCGGATCCCGTGGTCGGCTGGGTGTGCTGACGGAAATCGCCTTCAGGACCGCGCCGCTGCCGCCCGCGCGCGCGACGCTGGCGCTGCCCGGGCTGACGCCGGCGCAGGCGGTGCCGGTGCTGACCGCCGCGCTCTGCGGGCCCCATGACGTCTCGGGCGCCGGCTGGCTGCCGGGGCAGGGCGCGCTGATCCGCCTCGAAGGGCTGGAAGACTCGGTCGCCATCCGTCGCGCGGCGCTGGCCGAGCGGCTGGCGGAATTCGGCGCGGTGGAGCCCGGCGACGATGCCCTCTGGTCGCGCATGGTGCCGCGCGCCGGCGCCGGCGATCTGTGGCGCATCCTCTGCCGCCCGTCTCAGGCGCCGGGCCTGCTCGCCGCGCTGCCCGAGCCCCTGGCGCTGGACTGGGGCGGGGCGCTGATCTGGGTCGCGCTGCCGCCCGGCACGGTGCCGGCGCTGCCGCGCTGGTCGGGCCATGCCACCCGCGTCACCGGCCCCGCCCCCCTGACCCTGCCCGCGACGGATGCCACCGTCGCGCGGCTGAACGCCAGCCTTCGCGACCGCTTCGACCCGCGCGCGATCCTTGCCAGCGACGAGACATGCAGACGAATTTCACCCCCGAGCAGCTGAGCGACCCGCTGGTCGCGCGATCGAACAGGATCCTGCGCGCCTGCGTGCATTGCGGCTTTTGCACCGCGACCTGCCCGACCTATCAGGTGCTGGGCGACGAACTCGACAGCCCGCGCGGCCGCATCTACCTGATCAAGGACATGCTGGAAAGCGGCCGGCCGGCGGATGAAAAGACCGTCAAGCACCTGGACCGCTGCCTGTCCTGCCTCGCCTGCATGACGACCTGCCCCTCGGGGGTGGATTACATGCACCTGATCGACCACGCCCGCATCCATGTCGAAAGGACGTATCGCCGGCCCTGGCGCGACCGGGTGCTGCGCTGGCTGCTGGCGCGGCTGCTGCCCTATCCCCGCCGCTTCCGGCTGGCGCTGCGGGCGGCGCAGCTGGCGCGGCCCTTCGCCAAGGCGCTGCCGGATGCGCGGCTGCGCGCGATGCTGGACATGGCGCCGCGCCGGATCCCGCCGGCCAGCCAGAACGACCGCGGCCAGGTCTTCGCGCCGACCGCGCCGCGCCGGGCGCGGGTCGCCCTGATGCCCGGCTGCGCGCAGCGGGCGCTGAACACCGACATCAACGACGCCACCATCCGGCTTCTGCGCCGCGCCGGCTGCGAGGTGGTGATCCCGCATGCCTTCGGCTGCTGCGGCGCCCTGACCCATCACATGGGCCGCGAGGCGGACGCGCTGCGCTCGGCCCGGGCCACGATCCGGGGCTTCCTGGCGCTGGGGCCGCTGGACGCGATCGTCATCAACACCTCGGGCTGCGGCACCACGATCAAGGATTACGGCAAGATCTTCGCCGGCGACCCGATGCAGCCCCAAGCCGAGCAGGTGGCGCGCCTAGCCCGCGACGTGACCGAGTTCCTCGACACCCACGGCCTGCCGCAACCCCGCGATCCCGGCGCACTGCGCGACGAACAGCCGGTTCTGGCCGATCTCGAACCGGCGGTCTACCAAGCCCTCGCCGCCACGCCCGGCCCCGAAACGCGGGGCGGCCGCGGTCGGGACCTGCGCGTCGCCTATCACGCCGCCTGCTCGCTGCAGCACGGCCAGCAGATCCGCGCGGCCCCCAAGACGCTGCTGGCGCAGGCGGGGTTCCATATCGTGGAACCCGAAGATCCGCATCTCTGCTGCGGCTCGGCCGGGACCTACAATCTGCTGCAACCGGAATTGTCCGGGGAATTGCGCCGCCGCAAGGTCGCCACGCTCGAGGCGACCCGACCGCAGGTGATCGCCGCCGGCAATATCGGCTGCATGATGCAGATCGGCGCCGGCACCGCGCTGCCTGTGGTCCATATCGTGGAACTGCTGGATTGGGCCAGCGGCGGCCCGCGCCCGCGCGCTTTGGCGCCCTAGACCCGTCTTCTCTGTTTCCCAAATACCCACGCCACCCGTGCCACGACCCCGGCGCCGGGTCTTGAAAACCGGCCGCGCCGATCCCAGCTATGCGCTGTCGGAGGGCCGGATGGCGCCGACGGACCTGCCCGCCCGGCAGCCGGGGGGCAAGCCTTTGTATCGCTTTGGAAAAGGATGCGAAAATGCGCAACTTCGATCTTACCCCGCTCTACCGTGCCTCGGTCGGCTTCGACCGCATGGCGGATGTGATGGACCGGGCTCTTTCCGCCGATATCGCAAGCTACCCGCCCTATAACATCGAGAAGACCGGCGAGAATGCCTATCGCATCTCGATCGCCGTCGCGGGCTTTTCCGCCGACGAGCTGACCGTCGAGGTCAAGGACGGCGCCGTGATCGTCTCGGGTCGCAAGGCCAGCGAGGACGAGAGCCGCAGCTTCCTGCATCGCGGCATCGCCAACCGCGCCTTCGAGCGCCGCTTCACCCTGGCCGACCATGTCCGCGTCGAAGGCGCGAGCCATGAGGACGGCATGCTGAACATCGACCTGGTGCGCGAGATCCCCGAGGCGCTGAAGCCGCGCCGGATCGAGATCGCCAAGCCGGTGAAGGCGGTGAGCAAGCTGGACGCCTGAGGTCTGCCGGGGGCGCCGCCCCCGGACCCCCGGGAGTATTTGCAAAACGGTGAAAGCCAAGGGGCGCCGGGTTCGGGGCCCCTTTCCTCATGCGCTGGCGGAACCGCTTCCCGGCGTCTTTCTCCGTTTCGAAAATACTCCGGGGTCCGGGGCAGGGCCCCGGCTCTGCGGGCGCCGCTAGAACGTGCGGCGGGCGCGGAGCGCGGCGGCGATGGTGCCGTCGTCGAGATAGTCGAGCTCGCCGCCGATCGGCACGCCTTGCGCCAGGCCGGTGACGGTGGCGCCGGTTGGGGCCAGCGCCTCGGCGATGTAATGCGCCGTGGTCTGGCCCTCGACCGTGGCCGAGAGCGCGAGGATGACCTCGGTGATGTTTTCCTCGGCGATGCGGTCAATCAGCTGCGGGATGCGCAGGTCCTCGGGGCCGATCTCGTCCAGCGCCGACAGGCTGCCGCCGAGGACGTGATAGCGGCCGCGGAAGGCCCGACCGCGCTCCATCGCCCAGAGGTCGGCCACGTCGGTGACGACGCAGATCTCGCCGGTGGCGCGGGCCGGGTCCTCGCAGATCGGGCAGATGTCGGCGCCGGTGACATTGCCGCAGACCAGGCATTCGCGGGCGTTTTCCGCGACCTGGCCCATCAGCCCGGCCAGTTGCGCCATCTGGCCGGCGCGCTTGCGGATCAGGTGCAGCACGATGCGGCGCGCCGAGCGCGGGCCAAGGCCCGGCAGCCGCGCCATGGTGGCGATCAGCGTCTCGATCTCATCGCCCGAGGAGGCCATTCAGAATGGCATCTTCATGTCGGCGGGCAGGCCCAGCTCGCGGGTCAGCCGGGCCATTTCCTCGGCCGCCCGGTCCTGCGCGCGGCGCTGCGCGTCCTTGATCGCGGCCAGGATCAGGTCCTCGACCACCTCCTTGTCCTCGGCCTTGAAGATCGAGGGGTCGATGTCGAGCGCGGTCAGCTCGCCCTTGGCCGTCGCCGTGGCCTTGACCAGGCCGGCGCCGGATTCGCCGGTGACGGTCAGGCGGGTCAGCCCCTCCTGCATCTCGGCCATCTTGCTTTGCATCTGCTGGGCGGCTTCCATCATCTTCGACAGGTCGCCCATATCGCCCAAGCCCTTGAACATCGCCTACTCCTCGTCCTCGAAAGGATCCCATTCCTCGACCTCGGCCACCGGGCCTTCGGTCAGCTCATGCGGGGATGTATCCTCGCCCGCGGGTTTTTCAACCGCAACCGGCTGCGGCACCGGGCGGATCTTGGTGATCTTCGCACCGGGGAAATGGGCGAAGATGGCCTGCACGGCCGGGTTTTCCATGGCGCGGGCGCGGGCCTCGGCCTCGCGCGCCAGCGCCTGCTCGCGCAGCGTCGGTGCCCCCGGTTCCGAGACCACGACCACCGCCCAGCGCTGGCCGCCGGTCCAGCCGCGCAGCCGCTCGGCCAGCCGCTGGGCAAAGTCGCGGGGCGCGTCCTCGGTCGGGTTGAACTCGATGCGGCCCGGGGCATAGCGGACAAGACGCAGGTGGTCCTCGACATCGAGCAGCAGCTTCATGTCGCGCATGCGGCGGATCAGTTCGATGACGGAGGCGAAATCAGGAAAACCGGCCAGCGCATCGGGCGAGACGGCGATGGCGGCGGCGCTGCCGCCCTCGCGGACCGCGACCGGGGCGCGGGGTGCGGCGGCGCGCGGGGCCTCGCTGCGCGCCGCGCCGGGGGCGGCGGCGCGGTTGAACTCGCCAGCCGCCACTGATGCCTGGACCTTGCGGATCAGTGCCTCGGGGTCGGGCAGGTCGGCGACATGGGTCAGGCGGATGATCGCCATTTCGGCCGCCATCATCGCGTTCGGGGCCTGGCCAACCTCTTCCAGCGCCTTGAGCAGCATCTGCCACAGCCGGGTCAGGGCGCGCATCGGGATGCGTTCCGCGATCTGCTGGCCGCGGGCGCGTTCGTCCGGGCCGATGGTCGGGTCCTCGATCGCCTCGGGGGTGATCTTCACGATGCTGACCCAATGCGTGATCTCGGCCAGGTCGCGCAGGACCGCCATCGGGTCGGCGCCATCGGCATATTGCGCCTGCAATTCGGCCAGCGCCTCGGCCGCAGCGCCGCGCAGGATCATGTCGAACAGGTCAAGGACGCGGCCGCGATCAGCGAGGCCCAGCATGGCGCGGACCTGGGGCGCGGTGGTCTCGCCCGCGCCATGGCTGATCGCCTGGTCCAGAAGGCTGGTCGCGTCGCGAGCCGAGCCCTCGGCCGCGCGGGTGATGAGCGCCAGCGCGTCATCGGTGATCGCGGCGCCCTCGCGGCCGGCGATCTTCTGCAGCAGCGCGATCATCACCTCAGGCTCGATCCGGCGCAGGTCGAAGCGCTGGCAGCGCGACAGCACCGTCACCGGCACCTTGCGGATCTCGGTGGTGGCGAAGATGAACTTCACATGCGGCGGCGGTTCTTCCAGCGTCTTCAGAAGCGCGTTGAAGGCGCTGGTCGAGAGCATGTGGACTTCGTCGATGATATAGATCTTGTAGCGCGCCGAGGCCGCGCGATAGTGAACCGATTCAATGATTTCGCGAATGTCGTTCACGCCGGTTCGAGAGGCGGCGTCCATTTCCAGCACGTCGACATGGCGGCCCTCCGAGATCGACACGCAATGTTCGCAGCGGCCGCAGGGCTCGGTCGTCGGGCCGCCCGCGCCATCGGGGCCGATGCAGTTCAGCCCCTTGGCGATGATGCGCGCGGTGGTGGTCTTGCCGGTGCCGCGGATGCCGGTCATGATGAAGGCCTGCGCGATCCGGTCGGCCGCGAAGGCGTTCTTCAGCGTGCGCACCATCGCGTCCTGGCCGACCAGGTCGGCGAAGGTCTCGGGGCGGTATTTCCGCGCCAGTACTTGATAGGTCTGTTCTTCGCTCATCCGCCGGCCTTTCGTGACCGGCCGAGATTAGCGGTGCCGGCGCGGGCCGGCAACCGGGTCAGGGCGTCCAGTTGAAGACCAGCTCCTCGCGGAAGGCGAAGCGGGCGACATGGCTGTCGACGATGTGGCGCATGTGCTCGGTCGTCTCGGCCGGGGCGTCGAGGGTGATCTCCAGCGTCGTGGGGGTCGCGGCCAGGCTGACCACGCGATCCTCGGGCATCACGATGCGGCCCTGGGTCGGGCCGAATTCGACCTCGAACTTGTGCGCCCAGTGCTTGCAGAGTTGTTGCAGATAGCGGCTGCCGTTTCCGGTGGCGACGGTGCAGGTGGATTGGATGATCTGTGTCATGACGCCAATCTGGCCTGCCGCCGGGCCGCGCGCAAGTTCACGAAAGCGTGAGGTCGCGGCCCGGCGGGGCGGCGTCAGTCGTGCTCGCCCATGATCTTCCACAGCGCGGCACCGATGACCGCACCCAGGATCGGCCCACCCAGAACAGCCAGAGCTGCTGGATCGCCCAGCCGCCGGCGAACAGCGCCTGGCTGGTCGAGCGCGCCGGGTTGACCGAGGTATTAGTGACCGGGATCGAGATCAGGTGGATCAGTGCCAGCGCCAGGCCGATGGCCAGCGGCGCGAAGCCCGCCGGCACGCGACCATGGGTGGCGCCCAGGATCACCACCAGGAAGCCCGCCGTCAGCACCACCTCGATCACGAAACCGGCGAGCATGGAATAGCCGCCGGGCGAGTGTTCGCCATAGCCGTTCGCGGCAAACCCGCCCAGGTCCACGCCGGCCTTGCCGGTCGCGACGACATAGAGCACGCAGGCGGCCAGGATCGCGCCGACCAGCTGCGCCAGGATATAGGGCAGCAGGATCGAGGCCGGGTTGCGGCCCGCCACCACGGTGCCGACGGTCACGGCGGGGTTGAAATGCCCGCCCGAGATACCGCCGACCGCATAGGCCATGGTCAGCACGGTCAGGCCGAAGGCCAGGGCGACGCCGGTGAAGCCGATGCCCAGTTCCGGGAAGGCCGCCGCCAGCACCGCGCTGCCGCAGCCGCCGAAGACCAGCCAGAAGGTGCCGATCACCTCGGCCAGAAGACGTTTCTGCATTGATAAACCTTTCGAAATAACTATCCCGCCAGAAAGCGCCTTCCGATTAATGTTTGTCAATCTGCAACGCAGGGGCACGGCCCGTTGACCGCGCCCGGCGCTCGGCCTATCTGCGGGGCCATGGCACGCGCACCGCTTTTGCAACTCTCCGACATTTCGCTGACCTTCGGCGGCAACCCCGTCTTCGACGGGCTGAACCTGACCGTGCAGGAGGGCGACCGGCTGGCGCTGGTCGGCCGCAACGGTTCGGGCAAGTCCACGCTGATGAAGGTCATGGCCGGGCTGGTCGAGCCCGATGCCGGCCAGGTCATCACGCCCGCCGGCATCCATGTCGGCTATATGGAGCAGGACCCCGACCTTTCGGCCTTTGCCACTCTGGGGGATTTCGCCCGCGCCAGCCTGGGCGACGATCAGGGCTACCGCGTCGAGATGGCGGCCGAGGGGCTGAAGTTCGACCCAGACCGAGCCGTGACCACCGCCTCGGGCGGCGAGCGGCGGCGCGCGGCACTGGCCCGGCTTCTGGCCGAAGCGCCCGAGCTGATGCTGCTCGACGAGCCTACGAACCATCTGGACATCGAGGCGATCGGCTGGCTGGAAGAACAGCTTTCGACCACGCGCGCGGGTTTCGTGCTGATCTCGCACGACCGGGCCTTTCTGCGGGCGCTGACGCGGGCGACGCTGTGGATCGACCGCGGCGCGGTGCGCCGGCAGGATCGCGGCTTCGAGCATTTCGAGGATTGGCGCGAAACCGTCTGGGCCGCCGAGGACGAGGCCCGCCACAAGCTGGACCGCAAGATCAAGGCCGAGGCGAAATGGGCCGTCGAGGGCATCAGCGCCCGGCGCAAGCGCAACCAGGGCCGCGTGCGCGCCCTGGCCGCGCTGCGCGAGGAACGCGCCGGCCAGATCCGCCGCCAGGGCACCGCCGCGATGGAGATGGACGCCGGCCAGCAGTCCGGCAAGCGGGTCATCGACGCCAAGGGCATCTCGAAGGCTTTCGGCGAGCGCGTGATCCTGAGGCCCTTCGACCTGCGCGTGCTGCGCGGCGACCGCGTCGCCTTCGTCGGCCCGAACGGCGCCGGCAAGACCACGCTGATCAAGATGCTGACCGGCGAGTTGCCCCCCGACACCGGCGAGGTGAAGCACGGCACCAATCTCGACATCGCGGTCTTCGACCAGGCCCGCAGCGCCATCGACGAATCGGTCAGCCTGTGGGACGCGCTGGCGGGCGATCCGGCGATGCGGGTCTCGGGCCGCGCCGATCAGGTCATGGTGCGGGGCCAACCCCGCCATGTCGTCGCCTATCTCAAGGATTTCCTGTTCGACGAGGCGCAGGCCCGCGCCCCGGTCGGCAGCCTGTCGGGCGGCGAGAAGGCGCGGCTGCTGCTGGCGCGGATCATGGCCCGGCCCTCGAACCTGCTGGTGCTGGACGAGCCGACGAACGACCTGGACGTGGAAACGCTGGACCTCTTGCAGGACATCCTGGGCGATTACGACGGCACCGTGCTGCTGGTCAGCCACGACCGCGATTTCATCGACCGCGTGGCCACGACCACGGTGGCGATGGAGGGCGACGGCCGCGCCACGATCTATCCCGGCGGCTGGTCGGATTACCGCCGCCAGCGCCCCGAGACGGTCGCGGTTGCCGAGCCGTCCAGGCCCGCGGCACAGAAGCCCGCGGCGTCCGAGCCGAAACCCGCCGCGCCGCGCAACGGACTGAGCTTTACCGAGAAGAAGCGGCTCGAGGCGCTGCCCGGCATCATCGAGCGGCTCGAGGCCGAGATCGGCAAGCTGACCGAGTTCCTGGCCCAGCCCGACCTGTTCCAGACCCAGCCCGCGAAATTCGCCAAGGCGAGCGAGGGGCTGACCGAGCGCCAGGCCGCGCTGGATGCCGCCGAAGAGGAATGGCTGGATCTGGCCGGGCGCGAGCAGGGCTGATGCGCTGAAAAAGCGCGGCCCCGAAGGACCGCGCAGTGGTCGAGCCGCGGGGGGAACGGCTCAGAGAATGAAGTCCGAGGCGGCGTAGTTCCCCGCCAGGGTCGCGCCATCGGCGATGCGGATGCGCATCTCGGCGACGGCATCGCCGTCGACATTGACCTGAAGCCAGGTCTCGGCGCCGTTGTTCACCACCCAGGCGGTGCCGGCGCCGCCATTGGTGGTGCCGTGGAAGGTGAACGCCTGGTTGCCCGCGACCAGCGTATTGGCGTCGATGGCCGACAGGTCGAAGCGGTCGCCCGGCGCCCCGCCAGCCCCGTCGAAGCCGTTGATCAGGTCGACACCGACCCCGACGGCGGAATCGTTCAGCGCAACGAAGCGGAACACATCCGCCCCCGCGGCGCCGTTGAGCACATCCGCGCCACCACCTCCGTTCAGCGTGTCATTGCCAAGCCCGCCTTGCAGCAGGTCATTGCCGAGGCCACCCCAAAGCACGTCATTGCCGGCGGCCCCTTCCAGCGTGTCATTGCCGCCCAAGCCCAGGATCTGGTCGTTGCCAGTGCCGGCATTCATCCGGTTGGCACCGAGCGTTCCGGTCAGCGTGTCATTGCCGCCGGCCGTCAGCACGTTCTCGAAGTTCACGAAGCTCTCGCCGGCGAAATTTGTCGCCCCGGTTCCCAGGTTGATGGCATAGGCGCCGGTATAGCTGCGGGCATCCAGCCAGTCGGTGCCGGCGCCGCCGTTCAGGGTTTCCGCGGTGCCCAAGCCGGCCAGCACCGTGTCATTGCCGGTCTCGGCCAAGTAGACGCCCGCGCCGCTGGAGATCAGCCGATCGTTTCCGGCGCCGCCATTGATGCTGTCGCTGCCGCCACCGGCTTGCAGGGTATCATTGCCGTCACCGCCGCCGATGACGTCATTGCCAAGGCCGCCGGTGAGAAGATCGTTGCCAGCCCCACCCTGAATCCGGTCGTTTCCGGCGCCGCCGTCGATGGTGTCATTGCCGAGATTGCCGAAGATGATGTTCGCGCCGTCGGTGCCGGTCAGCGAGTCGCTGCCGGCACCGGCATGAAGATTCTCGAAATTGACGAAGCTCTCGCCGCTCCAGTTGGTGACGCCGGTCGCCAGATTGATGACGTAATCTCCCGTCCATGCGGAGGTATTCAGCCAGTCGGTGCCGGCGCCGCCGTCC
>NZ_SOKV02000004.1:0-15661 GCF_004407025.1 Paracoccus sp. DMF | reverse complement strand
TGCCGTTGCCGCCATAGAGATAGTCGTTGCCGCCGTAGCCATAGATGTAGTCGTTGCCGTCATTGCCATACATGGTATTCGCGCCGTCGGTCCCATAGAGCGTGTCATTGCCGGAACCGGAATAGATGTTTTCGAAATTCACGAAGCTTTCAAATGAGAAGTTGGTGGCGCCGGTGCCAAGGTTCACGGAGTAATTTCCGCTCCAGCTGGTGGTATTCAGCCAGTCCGTGCCAGTGCCGCCATCCAGAGTCTCGCCGCCGCCGCTGCCGGCATAGATATAATCGTTGCCGGCATCGCCGTAATATTGGCCATAGCCGCTGGAAACGATCGTGTCATTGTCGTCCCAGCCATGCACGGTATCCGTACCGGTGCCGGCGTGGATATAATCATAGCCGTCGCCGCCGGACAGATAGTCGTTGCCGGCGTCGCCGTAGATGGTGTCGTTTCCGCCCTGACCCAGGACATAGTCATTTCCCGCCAAGGCGTAGAATACCTCATTGGCCGACGTCCCGATCAGGGTGTCGTTGCCCGTTGTGCCGGTTGGCATGTCTTCCTCCTGTTCGCATGTTTGTCGCTGGGGCCTGTTCCGCCCGTGTCGAGAGAGTGCGCCCGTGCCCGTGAAGCCGGCGTGAAATATGGGCTCGGCGCTGAAATCCCTGCACATTCGGCGCGAGCCATGGGCGGGGCCGGGACGGGCAGGGGATTGCCCCCTGCCGCCTGCGCCGCTATCGCAGGCAAAAAGGGGTCCGGAACCATGAGCGTCAACACATTCGGCCGCGTCTTCACCTTCACCACCTGGGGCGAAAGCCACGGCCCGGCGCTTGGCGCCACCGTGGACGGCTGCCCGCCCGGCGTCGCGCTGGACGAGGCCTGGATCCAGCAGTTCCTGGACCGCCGCCGGCCCGGCACCTCCAAATTCACCACCCAGCGCCAGGAGCCGGACCAGGTCCGCATCCTCTCGGGCGTGTTCGAGGGCCGGACCACCGGCACGCCGATCCAGCTGATGATCGAGAACACCGACCAGCGCAGCAAGGATTACGGCGAGATCGCCCAGGCCTTCCGCCCCGGCCATGCCGATATCGCCTATCACCTGAAATACGGCATCCGCGATTATCGCGGCGGCGGACGCTCCAGCGCGCGCGAGACGGCGGCGCGCGTCGCGGCCGGGGGCGTCGCCCAGGCGGTGCTGCGCGAGCTGGCGCCGGGGCTGAAGATCACCGGCTACATGGTGCAGATGGGCACGCTGCACCTGGACCGCGCGCATTTCGACGCGACCGAGATCGGCAACAATCCGTTCTTCCTGCCCGACGCCTCGGCCGTGCCGGCCTGGGAGGATTACCTGAACGGCATCCGCAAGGCCCAGGACAGCATAGGCGCCGCGCTCGAGGTGCTGATCCAGGGCTGCCCGCCGGGCTTGGGCGCGCCGGTCTATGCCAAGCTCGACACCGACCTGGCGGCGGCGATGATGTCGATCAACGCGGTGAAGGGCGTCGAGATCGGCGAGGGCATGGCCGCCGCGGCCCTGACCGGCACCGAGAACGCCGACGAGATCCGCATGGGCAACGAAGGCCCGCGCTATCTGTCGAACCACGCCGGCGGCATCCTGGGCGGCATCTCGACCGGGCAGGACATCGTGGTCCGTTTCGCGGTGAAGCCCACGAGCTCGATCCTGACCCCGCGCCGGACCATCAACCAGAAGGGCGAGGAGATCGAGCTGATCACCAAGGGCCGGCACGACCCCTGCGTCGGCATCCGTGCCGTGCCCATCGCTGAGGCCATGGCGGCCTGCGTGATCCTGGACCATCTGCTTCTGGACCGGGCCCAGACCGGCGGCCAGCGCGGACGCATCGGCTAGGGGCGCGACCGGGTGCGCGAAGGGCAGGGGAACGCTGTTCCCCTCTTGCCCGCTGTCGCGGGCCAATTCACCCCTTGGGGTACTTTTCCAACAAAGAAGGCCGAGGCGTACAGTCCGGCCTTCTCTGTTTTTCAAATACCCCTGCGGCGGCGACGTTGTCGCAAGATTGTCACAATGTTTTCGCATAACCGTCGCATCACCGGCCTAGACAGCGCGCAGGCCAAGACGGCCCGATGAACTTCAGGAGTGATCCGATGAAACCCGCCCAACTCAGCGTTTCGGCCCTGGCCGTGATCGCCGCCACCGCCTCGGTCGCCTCGGCCCGCGACCAGATCCAGGTCGCCGGCTCGTCCACGGTGCTGCCCTATTCGACCATCGTCGCCGAAGCCTTCGGCGAGAACACCGATTTCCCGACCCCGGTGGTGGAATCGGGCGGGTCCTCGGCCGGCCTGAAGAAGTTCTGCGAGGGCGTGGGCGAGAACACCATCGACATCGCCAATTCCTCGCGCCCGATCAAGGACAGCGAGAAGGCGGCCTGCAAGGCCGCCGGCGTGACCGACATCATGGAAGTCCGCATCGGCTATGACGGCATCGTCTTTGCCAGCGACATCGCCGGCAACGACTTCCAGTTCACCGCCGCCGACTGGTTCAACGCCCTGGCCGCCGAGGTGGTCAAGGACGGCAAGGTCGTCGCGAACCCCCATACCAAGTGGAGCGAGATCCGCGCCGACCTGCCCGAGCAGGAGATCCTGGCCTTCGTGCCCGGCACCAAGCACGGCACCCGCGAGGTCTTCGAGGAGAAGGTGATCGCGGCCGGCTGCAAGGAATCCGGCGCTGCCGAGGTCTTTGCCAAGGAAAAGGGCGAGGAAGACGGCGAATCGGCCTGCATGGCGCTGCGCACCGACGGCAAGTCCGTGGACATCGACGGCGACTATACCGAGACCCTGGCCCGCATCCAGTCGGCCAAGAACGGCATCGGCGTCTTCGGCCTGTCCTTCTATGAAAACAACACCGACAAGCTGAAGGTCGCGACCATCGGCGGGATCACGCCCTCGACCGAGACCATCGCCAAGGGTGAATACCCGGTGTCGCGGCCGCTGTTCTTCTATGTCAAGAAACAGCACATCGGCGAGATCCAGGGCCTGAAGGAATTCGCCGAATTCTTCGTCTCGGACGAGATCGCCGGTCCCGAGGGCCCGCTGGCCGCCTATGGCCTGGTCGCCGACCCGGAACTGGCCACGGTGCAGAAGGCCGTCGCCGATGAAGTGACCATGGCCGAATAAGCATGCGGGCGCGGGGCAGGGTCCCGCGCCCTTTCCGTTTCCAGTCCTTTCCCAGTCACGAGGGCCTCATGCCTGTCTCCTGGACCCTGCTGATCGTGCTTGCGCTGGCACTGGCGGGCTATCTTGCCACCCGGGCGCGCGCCGTCGCCCAGACCGGCGGCGATACCCGCAAGCTGCATTCGCGGCCCAGCTATCACGGCTGGAATGCGGCGCTGCTGACCGCGCTGCCCGCCCTGTTCCTGATCGCCATCTGGCGCTTCGTCCAGCCCGCGGCGAACACCACCCTGGTCGCCGTGGCCGGGCTGGCGCTGGCCGCCCTGGGGCTGGCCCTTGCGCTTGGCCGCACCGGGCCCGCGTTCCGCGCCCGCAATGCCGTCGAAACCATGGTCAAGGGCCTGTTGATCCTGTGTTCCAGCATCGCGATCCTGACCACCGCCGGCATCGTCTTCTCGATGCTGTTCGAGACCGGGAACTTCTTCCAGCAGTATCCCTGGCAGGACTTCTTCTTCGGCACCACCTGGTCGCCGAAATTCGGCGGCGGCTCGCAGCTGGGGATCCTGCCGCTGGTCTGGGGCACGATGTATATCTCGCTGATCGCGCTGGCGGTGTCGGTGCCGATCGGGCTGTTCGCGGCGATCTACATGTCGGAATATGCCTCGCCCCGGCTGCGCAGCATCGCCAAGCCCGCGATCGAGGTGCTGGCCGGCATCCCGACCATCGTCTACGGGCTGTTCGCGCTGATCACCGTCGGGCCGCTGCTGCGCGACTATTTCGCCCAGCCGCTTGGGCTGGGGGCCTCGGGGTCTTCGGTAATGACGGCGGGGCTGGTCATGGGCATCATGCTGATTCCCTTCGTCAGCTCGCTGTCGGACGACATCATCAACGCCGTGCCGCAGAGCCTGCGCGACGGCGCGCTGGGGCTGGGCTCGACCCATTCCGAGACCATCAAGAAGGTGGTGCTGCCGGCCGCCCTGCCGGGCATCGTCGGCGCCATCCTGCTGGCCGCGTCCCGCGCCATCGGCGAGACCATGATCGTCGTCATGGGCGCCGGCGCGGCCGCGCAGATGAGCGTGAACCCCTTCGAGGCGATGACCACGATCACCGTCAAGATCGTCAGCCAGCTGACCGGCGACACCGATTTCGCCGCGCCCGAGACGCTGGTCGCCTTTGCCCTGGGCCTGACGCTGTTCGTCGTCACGCTGATCCTGAACATCATCGCCCTTTACGTCGTGCGCAAATACCGGGAGCAGTACGAATGAGCGACGCCACCTTTTCCGGCGGGCAGAAGGCCTCGCTGCTGGTCGCCGACCCGCATACCCGCAAGCGCAATGCCGCCGAATCCCGCTTTCGCGGCTATGGCCTGGCGGCGATCATCGTCTCGATGGTCATGCTGGTGGTCCTGCTGTTCACCATCTTGACCGGCGGCATCGGCGCCTTTCGCCAGACCTATCTGGAGATCCCGGTGACGCTGGACGCGGCGCAGCTCGACAAGTCCGGCACCCGCGATCCCGAAGCGATCAAGAAGGTGCTGACCCTGACCTATGGCAAGATCCTGCAGCAGGCGCTGGACAAGGCCATTGCCGACAAGGGCATCCAAGTCGCTGACCTGTCCGACAAGGACCGCGCCGGGCTGATCTCCAAGGAGGCCTCGGCCCAGCTGCGCAACCGCGTGCTGGCCGACCCCGAACTGATCGGCCAGACCGTCGAGACCCGCGTGCTGGTGAACGGCCGCGTGGACGGCTATTACAAGGGCCGCGTCAGCATGGAGAGCGCGGCGCGCGACGGCAATACCTCGCCGGCGCAGCTGCAACTGGCCGATGCGCTGAAGGCGCAGGGCATGCTGGCGACCACCTGGAACTGGTCCTTCCTGACCATGCCCGACAGTTCCGACCAGCGCCCGGAATCGGCGGGGGTCGGCATCGCCATCCTCGGCTCGCTCTACATGATGCTGGTGGTGCTGGTGCTGTCGGTGCCGATCGGGGTCGCGGCCTCGATCTATCTGGAAGAGTTCGCGCCGAAGAACCGCTGGACCGACATCATCGAGGTCAATATCTCGAACCTGGCCGCGGTGCCGTCCATCGTGTTCGGCATCCTGGGCCTGGCCGCCTTCATCAACTTCGCCGGCCTGCCGCAATCGGCGCCCATCGTCGGCGGGTTGGTGCTGACGCTGATGACGCTGCCCACCATCATCATCGCCACCCGCGCGGCGCTGAAGGCGGTGCCGCCCTCGATCCGCGACGCGGCGCTGGGGGTGGGCGCGTCCCGGATGCAGTCGGTGTTCCACCATGTCCTGCCGCTGGCGCTGCCGGGCATCCTGACCGGCACCATCATCGGCCTGGCGCAAGCCCTGGGCGAGACCGCGCCGTTGCTGCTGATCGGCATGGTGGCCTTCGTCAAGAACTTCCCCGCCGCGCCGCCGGACGGGCTGTTCGACCCCGCCTCGGCCCTGCCGGTGCAGGTCTTCAACTGGACCCAGCGCGCCGACCCCGCCTTCATGGAACGCGCCTCGGGGGCGATCATCGTCCTGCTGGTGTTCCTGCTGTGCATGAATCTTCTCGCCATCTTCCTGCGTCGCAAGTTCGAGCGTCGGTGGTAAACCCGGGACGGAGAACCGATATGAACGACATGAGAACCCTGGAGCGTGCCGTGGAGCAGACGGAAAACAAGATCTCGGCAAGGGACGTGCAGGTCTGGTACGGCGACAAGCACGCCATCAAGGACGTGAACGTCGACATCCTCGACAAGACCGTGACCGCCTTCATCGGGCCGTCGGGTTGCGGCAAGTCCACCTTTCTGCGCTGCCTGAACCGGATGAACGACACCATCGACATCAGCCGGGTCGAGGGCAAGATCATGCTGGACGGCGAGGACATCTACGACCGCCGCGTCGATCCGGTGCAGCTGCGCGCCCGCGTCGGCATGGTGTTCCAGAAGCCGAACCCGTTTCCGAAGTCGATCTTCGACAACGTGGCTTACGGCCCGCGTATCCACGGCCTTGCGCGCAACCGCGCCGAGCTGGACGAGATCGTGGAACGCTCGCTGCGCGGCGCGGCGCTGTGGAACGAGGTCAAGGACCGCCTGCAGGATCCCGGCACCGGCCTGTCCGGCGGCCAGCAGCAGCGGCTTTGCATCGCCCGCGCCGTCGCGACCCAGCCCGAGGTGCTGCTGATGGACGAGCCCTGCTCGGCGCTGGACCCCATCGCCACCGGCCAGGTCGAGGAGCTGATCGACCAGCTGCGCGCCGAATTCTCGGTGGTGATCGTGACGCATTCGATGCAGCAGGCGGCGCGCGTCAGCCAGAAGACCGCCTTCTTCCACCTCGGCAACCTGGTGGAATACGGCAGCACCGACGACATCTTCACCAATCCGCGCGACCCGCGCACCGAAAGCTATATCTCGGGCCGCATCGGCTAGGCCGGAAAGGGATCTGACATGAACAACGAACGCCACATCCTCTCGGCCTTCGACCGCGACCTGGAAACCGTGCAGGCGCTGGTCGTCAAGATGGGCGGCATGGTCGAGAGCGCCATCCACGACGCCGCCCTGGCGCTGGAAAGCCGCGACGAGGAGAAATCCGAAGAGGTCCGCCGCCGCGACAAGGCCATCGACGCGCTGGAGATGCAGATCAACGAAGAGGCCGCGCGGCTGATCGCCCTGCGCGCGCCCCGCGCCACCGACCTGCGCATGGTGCTGTCGGTGATCAAGATCTCGCATATCCTGGAGCGCGTTGGCGACTATGCCAAGAACATCGCCAAGCGCAACCACGTGCTGGCCGAGATGCCGGCGATCGAGGGCGCCGGCATGGCGCTGCGCCGCATGTCCACCACGGTCGAGGCGATGATGAAGGATGCGCTGGACAGCTATATCCAGCGCGACGTTGCCCTGGCGCAGGACGTGCGCAAGCGCGACCTGGAGGTGGACCAGATGTACAACGCGCTGTTCCGCGAGTTCCTGACCTATATGATGGAGGACCCGCGCAACATCACCGCCTGCATGCATCTGCATTTCATCGCCAAGAACATCGAGCGCATGGGCGACCATGCCACCGGCATCGCCGAGCAGGTGATCTATATCGCCACCGGCGAGCTGCCCGAGGACGCGCGTCCCAAGGGCGAAAGCGTGCCGCGGCTGGAAGGGGCGTGAGCCATGGCGCAATCGCAACCCTGCGTTCTGGTGGTCGAGGATGAGGGCGCGCAGCGCGAGGTGCTGAAATACAACCTCGAAGCCGAGGGCTTCAACGTCGTCATGGCCGAGAACGGCGACGAGGCCATGCTGCTGGTGGCCGAGGAACAGCCCGACCTGATCGTGCTCGACTGGATGCTGCCCAATGTCTCGGGCATCGAGGTCTGCCGCCGGGTCAAGGCCGACCCCTCGACGCGGGCCATCCCGATCATCATGCTCTCGGCCCGGTCCGAGGAGGTGGACCGGGTGCGCGGGTTGGAGACCGGCGCCGACGACTATGTCGTGAAGCCCTATTCGGTGGTCGAGCTGATGGCGCGGCTGCGCACCCAGCTGCGCCGCACCCGCCCGGCCTCGATGGGCGAGCGGCTGAGCTTTGCCGACATCATCCTGGATTCGTCCGAGCATCGGGTGTTCCGGGGCGGCCAGGCGCTGCACCTGGGCCCGACCGAGTTCCGGCTGCTGTCGACGCTGATGGAAAAGCCGGGCCGGGTCTGGACGCGCGAGCAATTGCTGGACCGGGTCTGGGGCCGCGACATCTATGTCGATACCCGCACCATCGACGTGCATGTCGGCCGGCTGCGCAAGGCGCTGATGGCGCATGGCGGCGACAATCCGGTGCGCACCGTGCGCGGCGCCGGCTATTCGCTGGGCTGAGGGCATCGCGAATGCAAAAAGGGCCGGCGCGCTGCCGGCCCTTTCGCATGTCGATGCGGCTGGCGTTACTGGACCAGCGGCTTGTGGTGCTGGGCGTGGCGCACGGCCAGCTTGCGGCCGGTGCGGCCCGAGGCCAGCAGGCGCGCGCCGGCGGGCTGCTCATCCTCGGCCCGGTCGCGCAGTTCCGGGAAGATCGCGAAGATTTCCTCGCGCGCGCTGGTGCCGACGGATTTGAGCGCCTCGGCGCCGGTATAGAGCGACTCGGTCTCGGCGCCATTCGACAGCACGATCTCGTGGCGGTCGAACAGGATGTGGAAATATTCCACCGATTCCACGTCATGCGCGACGTCGATGCCGTCGATCTGCAGCAATTGCTTGGCGGCGACCAGAACCTCGGCGCAACCAAACATCTTCTGCGCGATCTTCGAGCGCACCAGGATGCGGTGCTGCGGCGAGACGACCAGGTCGCGCTCGGGCAGGCCCTGGCCCAGCGCGCCGGCCGAGATGCGGATCGGGCGCAGGTTCGGGTTGACCGCCAGCGACTTCGCGCCCAGCACGCGCGAGCCGATCCAGCGCACGTCCTGCGCGCCGTGGTCGCGGGTGATGACCTTCATGCCGGCGCGCAGGTCCTCGACCGCGACGGGACCGTGCTCGGTCTGGATCAGCGTGCCGCGCGCGAAGCAGGGGAAGCAGTGCCGGTCGGTGAAGATGCCGTCATGGCACAGGTCATAGCAATGCGAGTCGCGGGGGAACTCGACCGAGACGATCGGGCGGGTGGTCAGCGCCTGCACCTCGGCCTCGGAGGCGCCATGGGGCGGCGGCATCAGGAAGGTGTTGCCGCCGGTGTCTTGCATGATGCGGACCGGGATCGACAGCGTCTCGGTGCTGCCATCGGGGTTCAGGAAGGTGACGGCGGTATTCTTGACGATGAAGGTCGAATCCACCTGATAGGTGTTCTCGTGGCCGTCGCCGTCGGCGTCGTGCCGGATGGTTTCCGAGAACTTGCCGAACAGCCCGTCATTGGTCTTGATGACATCGTCGTGGTTGCGGTCATTGGCGCTGACCTCGACCAGCTGCTTCGACAGCGGGTCGCTGTCCGAGCCGTAGCTGGTGTTGCCCAGGACCTTGCTGGCCTTTTCCGCGCCGGGGAAGAACTCGTTGGGATCCATGTCGGCCACCTTGCCGAGATAGATCATGTTTTCGCAGCCGGGGCCCGAGGGGCCGCAATGGTCGCCGCCGTGGTTGGTGGTCATCATTAACATCCTGATCAGATACGCGCCTTGGTCACAGGCGGCGTAATCGGTTACCTTGCCCGTCCGCCCGGGTAACCAGCGCATCCGTGTGCCATAGGGGCGTTCCCGGCTAAGACCGGCCGGCGGAGACTCGTTACCAGGCTGCAACACGCAACATCGGTCCACATGGTCCGACGCTTTTTCATCCAAATTGTTCACGTTCTTGGCAAGTACAAATACTGAACCGATAGTTCGGTATTACTCTGCGGCGACAGGAGGCTTATGTGATTTTTGAATTAACTTCAAAGATTTGCGTTTTTGAGAGAGCTTGGGCACCTTCAGGCCGATCCAGACACCAGAAGAGCGTTAACCATATTTAGGTTGAATGTTGTATATTTGCTGCAAGCAAGGGTGGTGCAGCGCCACGGCATGAACCGGCCTCGATCTGGCCAAGCAGGTGTTGCAGCTTCGCGGAACGAGCCTGACGGGATAGTTGCCTGCGTGGAACTGAGCTACTCGCCGATCTTTGGACAGGATCTGGCGTATTTAAACTAATCGTTGCACCTGCTGATCGGGTTGGTGCCGCAAGCAGGCTCTCCAGACGATCCCTCACCAGCGGATCGTCTGGCAGTCCTACCCTGACCGCACGGTTGCCGGTGGTTCCAGACATGCCGCTGCAGGTGCGCAGATAGAGGAATCACTGTCCGAAACTCCAGGCCCGTGACCGCCGGTCAGCCCCACCAGCAGGTTTTCTCTTCGCGCGTTTCGGGCTGTGCGGGGCTTTTCAGTCGTCGCGCAATCGCCTATCTGCGAGGGAAGCGAAGGAAGGCACCCATGGCGAAGATCACCTATATCGAGCACAACGGCACCGCCCATGAAATCGACGTGAAACCCGGCATGACCGTCATGGAGGGCGCCCGCGACAATAGCGTGCCCGGCATCGACGCGGATTGCGGCGGCGCCTGCGCCTGTTCGACCTGCCATGTCTATGTCGCGGCGGAATGGGTCGACCGCCTGCCGCCCAAGGATCCGATGGAAGAGGACATGCTGGACTTTGCCTGGCAGCCCGACCCCGAGCGCTCGCGGCTGACCTGCCAGCTCAAGGTGACGCCGGAACTGGACGGGCTGGTGGTGAACCTGCCCGAGCGGCAGATCTGAAGCCGCGGCCGCCCGGGGGCAGGGCGGTCAGGCGTTCTCTTTCACCGTGCGGTCGCGCGGGGCATTGGCGCGGATCATGTTGTCCATGAACTGCGAAAAGATGCTTTTCGCCAGATCCACCGTCGAGCGCGGGTCGTCGGCGAACCAGGGGTCGGTGGCGCGGGTCAGGAAGATCATGTTGCCGCCCTTGACGATGCAATGCAGCATCATCGTCACCACCTCGATGTCGGTGTCCTCGGCCAGCAGGCCCAGGCGCCGGGCCTCGACCAGCTTGCGGTGATAGAGGTCGCGCATCGAGCGGGTATAGCGATGCAGCGTGCTGTCGGGCTTGATCGGTCCGTTCAGCCCGGTGACCAGCAACCGGAACAGGGCCGGATTTTCCTCGGCCCAGCCCAGGTAGCTGTTGGCGATGGCGTGAAGCTGGACAAAGGGATCGCTGGTCGCCGAGGCGACCGCGCCTTCGCGCAGGGCGTCGTTCAGCAGCGTGACGGCGTGATAGATCAGCCCCTCGTGCAGTTCCTCGGTCGAACTGAACAGGGCGCGGATCTCTGCCTCGGGAATTTTGGTGATCCGGGTGAATTCACTGAGATCATCCGGCAGGGCGCCGGTGCGGTCCAGGTAATCCTGGGCCGCGAAGATCAGATTCTGATAGATGTTCCCTCGGCTTTCCATCAGCCGCTCCTGCCGGATCCTCGGGTCAGCTTAGCAGACTTCCGCCGCTGCGGAAGCCTGCAATGCATGGGAAGCGCAAGGAATTCAGCCGTCGGCGCGGGCCTGCCGCTTGCGCTCGTGCGGATCGAGGTGGCGCTTGCGCAGCCGGATGCTTTTCGGCGTGACCTCGACCAGCTCGTCATCGTCGATATAGGCGATGGCCTCCTCCAGCGACATGCGGACCGGGGGCGTCAGCCGCACCGCCTCGTCCGTGCCCGAGGCGCGGACGTTGGTCAGCTTCTTGCCCTTGAGCGGGTTCACCTCCAGGTCGTTGTCGCGGGAATGCTCGCCGATGATCATGCCTTCATAGATCTGTTCCTGCGCGCCGATGAACATCTTGCCGCGCTCTTCCAGGTTCCACAGCGCATAGGCCACCGATACGCCATTCTCCATGCTGATCAGCACGCCCTGGCGGCGGCCCTGGATCGGGCCCTTGTAGGGCGCCCAGCTGTGGAAGATCCGGTTCAAGACGCCGTTGCCGCGGGTGTCGGTCATGAACTCGCCCTGATAGCCGATCAGCCCGCGCGAAGGGACATGGGCAACGATGCGGGTCTTGCCGTGACCGGCCGGCTTCATCTCGACCAGATCGCCCTTGCGGGCGCCGGTCAGCTTGTCGATCACCGCGCCGGTATACTCGTCGTCGACGTCGATGATGGCTTCCTCGATCGGCTCATGCCGCACGCCGTCGATTTCCTGGAAGATGACGCGCGGCCGCGAGATCGACAGCTCGAAACCCTCGCGGCGCATGTTCTCGATCAGCACGCCCATCTGCAATTCGCCGCGGCCCGAGACCACGAAGGCATCGCCACCGGGGGTGTCCTCGACCTTGATCGCGACATTGGTCTCGGCCTCTTTCATCAGCCGCTCGCGGATAACGCGGGACTGCACCTTGTTGCCGTCGCGGCCGGCCAGCGGGCTGTCGTTGATGCCGAAGGTGACGCTGATCGTCGGCGGGTCGATGGGTTGGGCGGGCAGGGCGGTTTCCACCTCGAGCGCGCAAAGCGTATCGGCGACGGTCGCCTTGGACATGCCGGCGATGGTGACGATATCGCCGGCGACGGCCTCGTCGATGGCGGCCTGGGTCAGGCCGCGGAAGGCCAGCACCTTCGAGATGCGGAACTGCTCGATGCGCTCGCCGTCGCGCGACAGCGCCTTGATCGTATCGCCGGGCTTGGCGCGGCCGGCCTCGACGCGGCCGGTCAGGATGCGGCCGATGAACGGGTCGGCGCCCAGCGTGGTCGCCAGCATCTGGAACGGCTCATCCTGGCGCGCGACCTGCTTCGGCGGCTCGACATGGCGCAGCACCATGTCGAACAGCGCCGACATGTCCTTGCGCGGCCCCTCGAGCGTCTCGTCGGCCCAGCCGCCGATACCCGAGGCATAGAGATGCGGAAAGTCCAGCTGTTCGTCAGTGGCGCCGAGGTTCGCGAACAGGTCGAACACCTCGTCCAGCGCCCTGTCCGGCTCGGCGGCGGGCTTGTCGACCTTGTTCAGCACCACGATGGGGCGCAGGCCAAGCGCCAGCGCCTTGGAGGTGACGAATTTGGTCTGCGGCATCGGACCTTCGGCGGCATCGACCAGCAGGCAGACGCCATCGACCATCGACAGGATGCGCTCGACCTCGCCGCCGAAATCGGCGTGGCCGGGGGTGTCGACGATATTGATCCGGGTGCCTTTCCACTCGACCGAGGTGGCCTTGGCCAGGATGGTGATGCCGCGCTCGCGCTCGATATCGTTGCTGTCCATCGCGCGCTCGGCCACGGCCTGGTTCTCGCGGAAGCTGCCCGATTGCTTCAGCAACTGGTCGACCAGCGTGGTCTTGCCGTGGTCGACGTGAGCGATGATCGCGATATTGCGGATGTCCATGGGGCGCCTTTTTCAGAAATTGCGCCCCCGGTAACGCAGAGGGGCGCGAAAGGCCAGCGCCAATCGCAGCGGCGCTCAGCGCAGGCCCAGCATGCCCAGGATGAACAGCACCACGACGACGAGGCCGACGAGATAGATGATCGAGTTCATGGCAGTTTTCCTTTGCTCCGACGGCCGCCTCGGGAAGTCCTGCGGCCTGGTCCTGCGCCAAGCCAACACCCGGCTGCGGCGTGGAGTTCCCGGCGCAGCCCGCGTTCAGCCCTCGGAGGCGGCCAGCGATTCGATCAGCGGCCGCACGCCCGACAGGTCGTAACCCGCCCGCGCCGCCGTCTGCAGCAGGTCCGCGACCGGCTCCTGGCCGGCGCGCGCCAGCGCCCAGAGCACGGTCGAGCGGTTGCCCGAGCGGCAATAGGCCAGTTTCGGTCCGTTGAGCGCCAGCGCCTCGGCCTGGGTCGAGATCATCTCGGGCGTGATCTGGCCCGGGGTGAAGGGGTTGAAGACATAGGCGAGGCCCGCCGCCTCGGCCGCGGCGCTCATCGCGGCATGATCCATGTCGGGGCCGACCTCTTCGTCCGGGCGGTTGTTGATCAGCAGGCGAAAGCCGGCCTCGGCCAGGGCGGGCAGATCCTCGGGCAGGATCTGGGCCGAAACGGCAAGGTCGGGGGTCAGTTGGCGCAGGTCCATGCGGGATCTCCTGGGGCTTCGGTCGGGGCGGCGTGACGCGACGGATCGTCCCGTTTCGCGCTGCTGTCAAGCGCGGCGATGGATCGTCTCAGCTCAGCGCCGAGACCTCCTCGACCAGCAGCGGCAGCTGCGCGAAATCCTCGAAGCTGGCGCGGTGCTGCAACTGCTCGACCGGGGTCTTGCGATAGCCGCGGGTGAACAGCAGGAAGGGCATGCCGGCGTTGCGGGCGCATTCCTCGTCGAATTCGCTGTCGCCGACATAGACCCCGCGCGGCGCGTCGGGATTGGCACCAAGCGCCTGGAAGGCCGCGCGCAGCGGCGCCGGGTCGGGCTTGCGTTGCGGCAGGGAATCGCCGCCGACAACCGCGCCGAACAACCGGGCGATGCCGAAATGCTCCAGCACCGCCTGCGTGGGCGCCAGCGGCTTGTTGGTGCACAGCCCCAGAGGATAACCGCGATCCGCCAGAATACCCAGCGTTTCCAAGACGTTGGGGTAAAGCCGGGTCAGGCCGGTCGCCTCGTGATAGCGGGTCATGAACGAGGCGACCAGATCGCGATGCGCCTCGACCGGCAAGGTGGTCGCGCCGATGACGCGGCGCCACAGCAGATCCACGCCGCCGCCGATGAAGCCGCGGACCTGGTCCAGCGTCAGCGGCCGCACGCCATGCAGGCGCAGCACCGCGTTCACGCAGGCATGGATGTCCGGGGCGCTGTCGATCAGCGTGCCGTCAAGGTCGAAAACCACGGGGCAGGGGGCGAAGCAGACGGTCATTCATGCCTTCCATTTGATCGAGCAGCCGATCGAGGCGATCTGGTCCTGCGGACCTTGCCCGGTTTCGGCGACCTGCGCCATAGCCTCGTAGAGTTCGCGCCGGGCATCCGGGTCGCCCGGGCTGCGCCCCGAGGCATCCAGCCGGCCGCGATACTGCAATTCGCCCTTGGCATTGTAGCCAAAGAAATCCGGCGTGCATTCGGCGCCATAGGCACGCGCGACCGCCTGGGTCTCGTCATAGAGATAGGGAAAGCTGAAGCCATGCTTCAGCGCCTCGGCCTTCATCTGTTCGGGGGCATCCTGCGGGTATTCGGCAATGTCATTGGCCGAGATGGCGACGACGCCGATGCCCAGCTTCTGCAGATCGGCCGCGTCGCGCTGGATGCGATCGATGACGGCCTGCACATAGGGGCAGTGATTGCAGATGAACATGACCAGCGTGCCGCGCGGCCCGGCGATGTCGCCAAGCGCGACCATGCGGCCATCGGGGTCGGGCAGCGTGAAATCCGGCATGGGCGCGCCGAATTCGCAGACGGGAGGACGGACTGCCATGAGGTCTCCTTCCTTTGGTGGCTGGCGAATGTCTAGCACCACGCGGTCGCCAGGTGCAAAGCCGGGATTGGCGTCAGGGTCAGAGCACAGCGATTTGCTCCGAACCTCGTGATGCAGCCACCGCCAGGAGCTGATCGAGAGCATCTTTTCTGACTGCAGGATGGCGCGTCTTCAGCCCGCCTTTCCCAAGGGCATGGGCGACATGGGGTCTTTCCACTGGATTGACCCGCCCTGGGCTTGAGTCAGTGACCGGCGCAGATGCGCGGGCAGATCGATGATCGTCGCGGTGATGGCGTCGCGCACGGCCTCGGCACCATGTCCTGCGAGGGCCGGGCCGTTCCTTTGCGATCCGGTCTTCCCGTGCCCCTCCACCCGCGGCAGGTGCAACAGCAGGGTGAAGCGCGTCTTGCGTTCGACGAGCGTGCCGATCGCGGAACCGCCCAGACCGAGGATGAGGTCGCCCTCCCAATGCCCCGGAACAGCCCTGTCCGCGATCTCCGCCGGGCGGTCGCTGATCACCAGTGCCCCGGCGACGAAGGCTTTGCCCCGGTTGCGGGCGCATTTCCCTGGGCATTCGAAGCGCGCGCCCGGAGCGCAGGCAGGCCGAGAGTTCGCGTCGGAGCGCGCCACGTCCCTGAATGTAGAGCGCCTGGTAGATCGCCTCTTGGCTGATGCGCATCCCGGGGTCCTTCGGAAAGTCGATTTCAAACGC
>NZ_SOKV02000049.1:0-21714 GCF_004407025.1 Paracoccus sp. DMF | reverse complement strand
AAAATCAGCCTCCGGCAAACCCGGCGCGGTTCATTCTCCTTCCTGTCTTGACACTTCAGTCAGCCTTAAATTAGGTAGCCTTATGGCTACGCGAAAATCCCCTATCCATCGCGTCTTCGGCGCCCTCTCGGACCCGACCCGCTTGGCGGTGGTCGAGCGGCTGGTGAACGGGCCCGCCTCGGTCTCGCAGCTGTCGCAGCCCTTTGCGATGGCCCGCCCCACGTTCCTGAAACACCTTCAGGTGCTCGAGGGCGCCGGCATTGTGACCTCGGAAAAGACCGGCCGCGTTCGCACAGTTAGCCTGTCGCCTGATGCGCTGGACTGGGTCGAAACCTGGGTTCATCGGCACCGCCTCCGGTGGGAACGCCGCCTGGACGACGTCGCCACCCTTCTGGACAAGGAGAGCAACGCATGAGTTATCCGTCACAATCGCACGAGACCTTCGCCATCGAACGGACCTATCCCAACTGCCTCGACCACGTCTGGGCGTGCTGGGCGCACTTGGACAAGAAGCGCGCGTGGTTCGGCGACGGCCTGCAGCAGATGGATTTTCGTCCCGGCGGCGCAGAATCGAGCGGATTTCAGGATAGCATGGGGGAGCACGCCAACGAAACGCGCTACTTCGAGATCCAGGACCGGCGACGCATCGTGTTCGCCTATTCCATGGCGCTGAACGGCCGGATTCACACCGTGTCGCTGGCGACAGTCGTATTTGCCGAGGCTGACGGCGGAACCCGGCTGACCTACACCGAACAGATGTGTGTCATCCCCCCTAGCGATGGCGTCGAGGGCCGCGAGCACGGCTGGAATGCCTTGCTCACAGCGCTTGAAGCCTACCTCGTCGCCGATACGCGGGCGAACGCATGACGCCAAGCTTGGGCGCATAGATCTGAGTCGACTTCGGCAGCCGCAGGACTTTGTGCAACTGTGCGCCGGTGCGACTCAGGCTCTGGCCTCCTGCGCAGCGTTTGCCTCTTGGGCGTCCTGAAGGGACGTCTCCTGGTGATCGCCGATTCCGTTCAGCTTCTGCGGCAACGCCCGCAAGGATAGCGGTTTTGGCTGGCGCCGAGTCCTCTCGTCTTCTTTACGAGGCAAGCCCTATTTTACCCAAGGCCGTCGACCGCTCCGCCTAATCGCCCATGATCTCATGGACGAAGACGTGATCCGGCTGCGCTACACGCCCGCCTAACCTTGTCGGAACCTCAGAACTGCGGTGCCGACTGATCAGAGTTTCCAACGGATTCGCTAAACTAGGCGTGAGTGGTCGTCCATTTAGATGAGGACGCCGCCACGCTTCTGAGCGCAACCTTGGAAAAATATCCTACCCGGCAATGGCTACTTCCGATAGCATGAATGCGGAAGATAGAAGGCGGCCCAATTGCCTGTCTCCTTGACTAGAGTTAGAGGGGAATCCCCTGGATCCCGCCTGACGCATAGAAAGCATCGGTCGACAAATGCGCATCGTGGGATGTGAGTGCGCACGTTCGGGGTCAGCCCGATGCGCAGTCGAATGAACCTGTAAGAAAAAAAGTCATGACGCAGTACCACCCAGCTGACCTCGGCGCATTGAGCGATTTGCTTTCCCTGAAAGCGGCTTGCAGCCGACGGCCGCTTTCGGTTGCCATCGATGGGCGCAGCGGCACTGGCAAATCGACGCTTGCTGCAGTCCTTGCTGCGGACTTGGGCGCGACGCTGGTCGAGGGTGACGACTTCTATGCCGGAGGAACGTCCATACGTGAGGAGCCTCCCGCCTGCTTGGTTCGCAGCTGCATCGATTGGGTACGACAGCGTGCCGTGCTTGAGAGCCTGCGCGCGGGTCATCGCGCCAGCTGGCGGGCATTCGACTGGGAGACGTTTGACGGAAGACTCCTCGACGAACCCACGTGCATTGAACCGAGGCAGATCATCATCCTCGAAGGCGTATACTCGGCTCGGCCGGAACTGGCCGATCTGATCGATCTTTCGGTATTGTTGAAGGTTGACGAACCTGTCCGGCGGGCTAGGCTTCTCGCCCGCGAAGGTGAGATGGGTGCCTGGGAGTACCAGTGGCAGGCTGCTGAGGACTTCTACTTTAAGGATGTCCGACCTGAACAACAGTTCGACGTTTTATTCACGGAGTCTGGTTTCACAGGCGCTGGCAGCGCTGCGGAGCGATAGAAACAATGATTATATGGATCGATGGACCGTTCGGCGCAGGCAAAACCACACTCGCCTCAAGGCTGTGCGAAAAGCGGTCCGACCTCCTCGTTTTAGACCCTGAGGAAATCGGTTACGTCGTCAAGACGGTCGTGGCGATGCCACCTAGCGGAAACTATCAGGACCTGCCTTTTTGGCGTCGGCTTACAGTTCAGGCGATTGCCGAGCTACGCGACCATTATCCTCAGGACATTGCAGTGCCGATGACCTTGCTGAACCCAGCGCATCGCGACGAGATCTTTTCCGCTGTTCGATCGATCGATTCAAATTTCATTCATTTCTATTTGGACGTCGACCGGGAGATATTGTGCGAACGCATCGTCGGGCAGAGCATGCATCCTGACGAGTCGAGAAATGAACAGATCCGAACCTGGCGGTTAGCGCAGGTGGAGTCCTGCCTAAGTGCTAAGGCGAGCCTCACGCACGAGACCCGCATTCTTGACAGCGGCCGCCACGATCCCGACACGCTCGCTGATATAGTGTTGAGGGTGATGAAGCGTCTGCAATTCGCATCGCCGAAACTGCGCGAGGACCGGAGGTGCTCTGCCCCCTGATAACAGGACCGTTTGAAAGTGGAGTTTTCAGCTAACTTAGCCGGCTGCGAGAGGAGCTGACGACAATGAAGGCGTCGAAGTTCACCGAGGCGCAGAAGGCGTTCATCCTGAAGCAGGGCGAGGCTTGGCGAAGACAGGCCGGAAAGCGGATCAGGAACCGACCCACTCTCCTTTCGCGATCCATTTCAGTGCCGAGATCGAGGGCATGAACATTTATTCTCCGCCGCGCAGGCGGTTGAAAGTGGTCACGCCGTTCACGCGGCGGCGAGCGGGTTCGTCCGGGATAGTGAAGGTGCCCGGCTCTTCGTGCAGGCCCACGATCGGGTCGAGTTCTTCCCCGAGGTCGATGAAGTTGCCGCGGTTGATCCACTCCTGCTGCAGGAACTCGATCGTGTCATAGGCGCGCGCGCTGATGAAGATGAAGAAGAGCCCGCGGGCGTCCTTGCCGTCATCCGCGGCTGTGACATCGGATGTCCATTTGGGGCCGAAGGTCGAAGGGCGGCGGATGATGCGCTTGATGTTCACATCCGTCAGGATCGTCATGCTGCTGTCGCGCGGGTTCAGTCGGCGGATATCTGAACGGTGAAACGATTCGCATCGACGGCGCGTTGCGGATGCGCTGAACCCCCTTGCCCCGCCCCGTCGCGCCCCACCCGCGCAGAAGGAGACCCGATGCCAGACGCCCCCGCCGCCGGACCGATTGACTGCCTGATCGTCGGGGGCGGCCCGGCCGGCCTGACCGCGGCCATCTATCTGGGCCGCTTCCACCGCAAGGTGGTGCTGGTCGACAAGGGCGAGGGGCGACTGAAGATGATCCCGCGGTCGCACAACCACCCGGGCTATCCGCAGGGCGTGGTCGGCGCCGACCTGCTGGAGAACATGGCCGACCAGGCGCGCCGCTACGGGGCCGATCTGCGCCGAGGGGAAGTCACCGGGCTGCGGCGCGACGGCCGGCTCTTCACCGCCCAGACCGACGCAGGCCCGATCACCGCCCGCACCGTCCTGCTGGCGACCGGGGTGGTCAACCACCGCCCGCCGGTCCCCGAGGACGTGCACGCCGACGCCGTCGACCGCGGCCTGCTGCGCTATTGCCCGATCTGCGACGCGTTCGAACAGACCGGCAAGCGCATCGGCATGCTGGGCGGCGACCGACACGCCCTGGCCGAGGCGCTGTTCCTGCGCACCTACAGCCCGGACATCGTGATGATCTCGCTGACCGGCGAGGGGCTGGACCCCGACGCCCAAGCGCAGGCCGACGCGGCCGGGATCAGCGTCGTCGCGGCACCCGTCTCGGGGTTCGACTTCTCGGGCGACCGGGTGGTGCTGACGCTGGCCGACGGCCAGACCGAGGTGATGGACACGCTGTATGCCGCACTGGGGTCGCACACCCGCAACGACCTGGGACGGATGCTGGGGACCGATCTGGTCGGCGGCCAGTGCTATGCGACCGATCCCCACCAGCGCGCCAGCCTGGACGGGGTCTATGCCGCCGGCGACGCGGTCGATGGGCTGGACCAGATCGGCACGGCGATGGGCACCGGCTCGCGCGCCGCGGTGGCGATCCACAACGATCTGCGCGACCAGGACGGGCAGACGCTCGACTAGGCTCCAGACCCATTGATTTCAGGCGTTTGGCATGATTCAGGCTCCGCAAGGAGACCTGATCGATGAGCAATCTTTACTGGCTGAGCGATGCCCAGATGGAACGCCTGAAGCCGTTCTTTCCCAAGAGTCATGGCAAGCCCCGCGTCGATGATCGCCGCGTTCTCAGCGGCATAATCTTCATCAACCGCAATGGGTTGCGGTGGTGTGATGCGCCGAAGGAATACGGGCCCGCCAAGACCCTCTACAACCGTTGGAAGCGCTGGAGTGACAACGGGGTCTTCGCCCGGATCATGGTCGGCCTGGCCGCTGAGAGCGCCGATCACAAGACGATCATGATCGATGCGACCTATCTCAAGGCACACCGCACGGCGTCGAGCCTGTGCGTGAAAAAGGGGGGCGCGCACGCCAGATCGGGCGGACAAAAGGCGGCATGAACACCAAACTGCACGCCGTTGCCGATGCCACGGGGCGGCCGATCGGGTTCTTCATGTCGGCCGGCCAGGTCAGCGACTACACAGGCGCCGCGGCTCTTCTGGGCAGTCTGCCGAAGGCGGGTTGGCTGCTGGCTGACAGGGGCTACGACGCTGATTGGTTCAGAGAAGCGTTGAAAGACAGGGGGATAAAGGTCTGCATCCCCGGTCGAAAGTCCCGCAGGAAGGCCGTCAAATACGACAAGCGGCGCTACAAACGGCGCAACCGCATCGAGATCATGTTCGGCCGTCTGAAGGATTGGCGGCGCGTCGCCACCCGATACGACCGCTGCCCGGAAACCTTCTTCTCCGCGATCATGCTCGCCGCAACCGTCTTGTTCTCGCTGTGAAATTCAATGAGTCTGGACCCTAGCATAACGGCGACCGCAAAAACGATTGCAATCAGGGGGGTTAGAAATCTTCGCGAGCAACAGGCGGAAACGAGACCAGAACGCACAGGCCCGGATGATTATCGTTCAGTGTCAACACCGCGCCATGCAATTCGGCAATCGCCCTGACCATACTGAGGCCCAAGCCATTGCCCGGGGTCGTGCGACTCTTTTCGAGGCGAAAGAAGCGGCGGAAAACCTTGTCCCGTTCCTCAGCTGGGATGCCCGGACCATTGTCGGAAACCTGAAGCAGGGCGCTGTCATCCACCCTCGACAGCGTGACCTCGATCCGCGTGTCTGATGGACAGTGACGCAGGGCGTTTTCAACGAGATTTGCGATCATCTGGGTGAGGAGTTGCTGATCGCCCTGAACCATCGCGTCCTGATCTTCGATGTCAAACCTCAGCGTTTGACCGTTTTCTTCGGCGACGGGACCGTAGGCGTCTTCGATCCGGGCGAGGATCGGGGCAAGAGGGGCTGCGGTAAACCGACCTGACCGCTGACCGGCTTCGATCTGCGCGATCCGCAGCAGGGCGTGGAATGTCTCGATCAGATCGTCGGCGATCTCCACGGCTTGTTCCGCATCTTCCCTGATCTCGGAAGTCAGGTCGGGCGTATTCCGAAGCACATCCAGCCGTTGTTTGAGGCGCTGCATGGGCGTGCGAAGGTCATGGGCGATATCGGCTGAAATCTGTTTCTGGCTTTCGACCATCTGCTGAAGCTGTGTGATGGTGCGGTTGATTTCATCTGCCATACGGGCAAGGTCATCGCCATCGCTGCCAGTGGTGGGGACGCGTCGATCCAACTGCCCCAATGCCACCGATTTCAGCGTCGTGGCGATCTGGGTCAGCCGCCGTTCGGTTTTGCGGCCGACAATGATCCCGGCCAGCAAACCGGTAAGCAGCAAGAGGATAAAACCTGCAACGAATCCGCGGCCTAAAACCTCGCGCAGCTCTTCAAGAAAATAGGTGCTTGTGCCCAATGTCAGCCGGTTCGGGCCGAGTTGCACCGAGTGAAGCAGATAACCCGTCACATCTTCATAGCGGGGCTTGTCGGCTTGGATTGCATTGACCGGGACGTAGTCGCTGCTGCCTTGCCGGTCGATGGCATTGACATTTCCGACCAGAACGTTGCCGTCCGCGTCCTGAAGCAGATAGATCCGATAATCCTCGAAGTTGAACCCGTCAAATCCGCCCAGCTTTGCCTGAACCGCATCCAGACCTTCGCTTTCGTAAAGATTGCCAAAACCGGCTGCATCGTCCGCAAGTTGGTCTAGCACCCACTCGCTGATTTCCCGATCCGCGAAGTGGTAAGTCAGACCAAAGACGAGGGCAGTGATGATGGCGTAAAGTGCGGCGAAACGCAGAGACAACCGCGCCGAGGTCGAGCGCAGGAAGTGAAACATGCCGAGATTCCTAGCCATGCAGGCTATACCCGGCCCCGCGGACGGTATGGATCAACTCGATCTTGAAGGGCCTGTCCACTTTGTTACGTAGCCGGCTGATATGGGTCTCGACGACGTTGGTTTTGGGATCGAAATGGAAATCCCAGACTGATTCCAGCAGCATCGTGCGGGTCAGTACCCGGCCAGCATTGCGCATCAGATATTCCAGTAGCTTGAACTCGCGAGGCTGCAGGTCCAGAGAAATGCCCGCCCGCGTGACCGTACGGCGGATCAGGTTCATTTCCAGATCGGCCACCTGTAAGACGGTTTCCTCGGCTTTCAGCGGCGGCCTGCGAGTCAGCGCTGCCAGCCGCGCTGACAGTTCCTGAAACGAGAATGGCTTGACGAGATAGTCGTCCGATCCCGCCTCAAGCCCCTCGACCCGGTCATTGATCCCGTCCATCGCCGAAAGGATCAGGATCGGCGTCTCGACTCCTGCGCCGCGCACGGATTTGATCAAGGTCAGCCCATCCAGACCTGGCAACATGCGGTCAAAGATCATCACGTCGTAACTGTTGTCCAGCGCCGACAGGAAACCATCGCGGCCATTGTCGCAGTGATCGACCAGATGCCCCTGCGCCCGGAGGCTGGAGGCAATGTAGTCGGCCGTTTCGGGATGGTCCTCGACCACAAGGACGCGCATGGCTGCTGCTTTCCGTATTCTGTCTGCCCGCAGGGATAGCCCACTGTGCGGTTGGGTCAAGACGTCGGGACATTACGGATTGGTATAGTTCCGGCAACGGCCCGGACAGATCGTTCCTGGTAGATAGCTGCTGACACGAACCGTCAGCCGATCGAGCAGGACAAGATGACAACAATAGACGAGGCCCATGTGCGCCAGCACGCGGCGGCGACCCGAACCCGCCCAAATGTGCGACCGACGCTGTGTGATATGCAGTTGGATAGCCCGACCCGCCGGTTTCTGGTGGCAGTTCTAACGGCGTTCGGGCTTCTGCGGCTCTGGGCAATGTTTGCCGTACCTTTCTCCGACACGACCGAGGCCCGCTATGGCGAAATCGCCCGCAAGATGGTTGAAACCGGGAACTGGCTGACACCGCAATTCGACTATGGCGTGCCGTTCTGGGGCAAGCCGCCGCTGCATACCTGGCTATCGGCAGGGGGAATGCAACTGTTCGGCGTGAACGAAGCGGCCGCTCGGTTGCCGATCCTGCTAACCGCTCTGGCGGTTCTGTTTCTCGTCTGGCTGTGGGTGCGTGATACCGTCGGGCGCAATACGGCGTTGGTTGCGATGACGGTGCTTGCGACGATGGCGATGTTCTTTGGCGCTTCGAGTTTCGTGATGACCGACATGCCGATGGTTCTTTGCACGACGCTGGTCATGGTCGGATTCTGGCAGGCGGTCGGTGATGGCAACAGGCGTTGGGGTTATGGCGTCTTTCTAGGGCTGGCAATTGGAATGCTGGCCAAGGGGCCGGTGGCGGTTGTGCTGAGCGGCATTCCCCTGATGCTGTGGCTGGCCCTGACATGGAACTGGCACCTGCTGCGCTTGCTGCCATGGGCGCGCGGCATGGCATTGCTGATAGCGCTGGTCGCGCCTTGGTATGTCGCCGCCGAAATCGCCACACCCGGATTCCTGCGCTACTTCCTCATCGGAGAGCATGTTCAGCGTTTCCTAACCCCCGGCTGGCAGGGCGATCTGTACGGGTCTGGCCATCGGGAAGCCAAGGGCATGATCTGGCTGTTCTGGCTGATGGCAGCCCTGCCATGGAGCTTGGTTGCCACCTTGCTACTGACCCGCCTGGACAAGACGGTCACAATGTTCCGGCAGGATCGCTCGGGCTGGCTGGTTTATCTGTTGCTCTGGGCATTGTCGCCTTTGCTGCTGTTCACGCCCGCATCCAATATTCTCGCCGCCTATGTCCTGCCCGGCCTTCCAGCTGCCGCTGTCTTGCTGGTGGTGCTGTTCACGCAGGTGTTCGAGGCCCAACCGAGCCGTGCAACTCGAACAGGATTTGCCATCGCGACATCGGTAATCTTCGCGTTTTTCCTGGCGCTGATCTCGGGCGCGGTTTTCGCGCCGCAGAAGATCCGATTGAAATCCGACAAGCGGCTCGTTGCGGCCGCCAGCACAGCGATGCCCGATGCGCCGCTCTATACCCTCGGCGGGCGCAGCTACTCGGCCGAATTCTATTCGCGGGGCAAAGCGCGCGCCATTGATCCCGCAGATTTCGCGCGACTGGCCGGCAGCGGTGCATCGGCGGCTTTCTCGGTGCCTCCGACCATGGCGTTGGAGGCGGCGACATTGGGTCTTGAAAACTTGGGAGAATATGGGCGGCACGTCCTGTTCGTCACCCGACCGACGAACGAGGTGAAATGATGGGCCGCATGCAGGATATCAGTCGCGAAACGGCAAACATGAGGCCGCGCGCACTCGATTCAGGGCCATTGGCGCCCGATCTATCCTTTGTCATTCCGGCATATAACGAGGCAGAAACAATCGCGGAAACGCTGACACGGGTGTCGCGCAAGGCGCGCAGGCTGGTGCTGCATTCCGAGATCGTTGTCGTCGATGACGGCAGCAGCGACGAAACGCTGGAACTGGTCACATCCGGCCAATGGGACCTGCCGGTTCGCCTGCTGCGTCTGTCGCGCAATTTCGGCAAGGAACAGGCGATCATGGCTGGGCTGCGTCATGCGACGGGCAAAGCCGTGGTAATTCTCGACGCCGACCTGCAAGAGCCTTTGCGCTATGTCGATACGATGCTGGAGCGCTACCGAGAAGGCTATGAGATCGTCTACGCCGTCCGCGCCCATCGTGATGACGAAAGCTGGTTGAAGCGCCGCTGCACCGCCGCTTTTTACCGCTTCCTGAATATCGGCAGCGAGGTGTCAATGCCTGCCGGAGCGCGGGATTTCCGGCTGATGGATCGAAAGGTGGTCGATGCGCTTTGCGCCCTGCCCGAAAGAAATCGCTTCATGAAGGGGCTTTATGCTTGGGTCGGTTTCCGCTCGCTTGCCATCCCGGTCGAGTTGCAGCCACGCGGCGGGGGCAGCTCCAAGTTCCGCTTCCGCGGGTTGCTGAAACTGGGCATGACCGGGCTGACCGCTTTCACCGACTGGCCATTGCGCATGTGGACCGGCATCGGAATGATCCTTGCCATGCTGTCGATCCTCTACGGGCTGTTTCTAGCCAGCCGCACGCTGCTGCTCGGCCATGCTGTGCCCGGCTGGTCCACGCTGGCAGTGGCGATCTTCTTCTTCAGTGGTATCCAGTTGATGTCCATCGGTGTGTTGGGCGAATATCTGGCGCGGGTCTTCAGCGAGGTGAAAGGCCGCCCCGGCTATCTGATCGCCGAGGATGTCACGATTGCCGCGTCACGCGAATGTTAGGCGAGGTCGTGCGGTTCGCCCTGACCGGGGGTGCAGCAACGCTTGTCCATCTGGGCGCCGCGATTGGCCTTGTCCAGTTTGGCATGCTTCCGCTGATGAGCAACGCCGTTGCTTTCGTGATTGCCTTCATGGTCAGTTTCTTGGGTCACCATCTGTTCACCTTCGCCGGACATGGCTCGGCCGTGACCCAGACCTTCGGACGGTTCGCTGTGGTGGCGGCAATCGGATTTCTAGCAAATGAAACCGTCCTGTTCCTATTGCTGGGCATCGGCTTGTTTCGTCTCGAAGCTGCCGTTCTGATCTCGACCGTCTTTGCAGCTATCTGTACGCTCATCCTGTCGCGCACTTGGGCGTTTGCAGGGAGCGGTTGTGCTCGGGGCTGCGATAGGCCGAGCGGACGATCAGCGGCTTGCCGAGGCGATCACGCAGCGCCTGCAGTCTGTCGAGCGGCGGCGCGTTGACGAGCAGCTTGCCAGTGCCGCGGCAGGCGATTTCGGCTGGGCTGAAGTTCGGCCAGCGCCAGGCACCGTCGGGCACGTCACGCCAATGACGGTAGAAGGTCGTGGTCATACGCGTCCTCCAAACGGAAAAACCCGCCTTCGAGGGCGTGTGTTCTGAACAATTGATCGACGGCAACGCGCATTACGGCCCGCTGCCAAAGATCCTGAGCTTGAGAACGATGCCGGCGAGCAGCGTCAGCATCACGCCGGTTGTGATCATGCGGACTGCCGTCTGCATCGCGGTGCGGCGCACCAGTCGGATGCAGTCCACCAGGGAGCGGAGGTCGCGGATGTCGAGCGCGGCTTCATCGCCATCGAGGCCAAGGTCAGCGAGGGCCCGTTTCGCGCCTTGCTCGGCGGCCCGGACCAACAATGCTTCCAGTTCGGCATCCGACCGATCAGAACTGTGCGGTGTCATCGGCGCCTCCCGCATCCTACGCCTCTCACGCCTCGGCCAGCATCTCGAGATAGGCGCCGCCCTCACTGGGCCGAGGGTCTTCCTTCAGGTCGAAGATCACCGCATCGATGACGGCGCGCCATTCGGAGGTGATGGCGCGGGTCTCGGCGCTGGCACGGATCGTCAGGATGGCCGGCGACTTCGAGACCAGCCGCGCTTGCATGACAGCCTCGGAGCCGCGCAGGTAATGGACATGGCACCACAGGGTGAAGCGATCTTCCCATCCCTGGATCAGCATCCCGTCCGGATCGCGGATCATCACCGCCTCCTGGAAGGTGGCCCTGCGCCGCAGGCGCCCGGCAACCATGCTCACAGCCTGATCCTGCGATAGGGGGCGAGCAGCGCATCCACGGCCATGGGCAGCGCCGATGGGGTGGTGCCCAGACTGACGGCCGCCCGGTTCTCATACCAATGGGCGATTAGCAGCAGCATGGCCTGGCGGATGGCGGCGGGGATCTCGGCGGGGGCGCCATAGCCCGCGGTGAAGGTGATCGCCGCAGGACGGCCAAAGCCCGCGAGGGGTCGCAACAACAGGCGTTGGTCCCGCCGGTCGATCCGGTAATCGAGATCGCCGCCCGCGGCATCGGTGAACACGGCGCTGTCGATCTCGCTGTCGGGAAACGGCAGCAGGATGGCTCCGGTGACGGCATCCAGACCCATCTGCCAGTTTTGGGTCACCAGGCAGCGGCCGAGGATGCCGGCCGGCCCGTCGAGCCAGGCGGTGGCAGCATCGATATAATGCTGGATCAGCAGGTCCTCGTCCTCGTGATCGACCCGAAGCTGCGCCTTGGCCTCTTCCAGCGTGATCGGCGTGGCCGCGGGCGCGGTGATGCGGGTCAGCGTGAACATGGGCAAAAACCCCCTGAGGCAGGGCACGGGCCGTCTTCACCGCCCGCGCAGTTATTGCAGCATCGACCTCAGGCCTGATCGGCCTGCGGGTTGATCCGGCCGTGACCCTTGATCACCAGGCCGGCAATCGGCGTGCCGGTGGCATGGGTGCCTTCAAGCGCCGCCAGCAGCTTCAGGTAGCGTTTGGTTCCGACATAGCCGAAGCGGTAAACGGCGGCGGTGGCGTGGGCCTCGACCAGCGCCTTGATGATGCCGCCTTCGCCCACGGTCGGGACACCCAGCAGGTCGGCTGCGGTCACCGCCTCATAGCTGCTGTCGTCATCGGAATGGGTCAGGATGAACTCGATCCTGTTGGTCGAGGTGAAGGTGATGCCGCCCGCGCCAATGGCGAGAATGATCTCGGCACCGTCATGACCGCGCAGATCAATGGCCACGGGGGTGCTGTCGTCGGTGAGCGTGGCCACGTCGATGGCCGCGGCCACCGAGAGACTGGAATGCAGATCCTTCATCGGATCCTCCTGTGCAGGAATGTGGGTGGGAAGACGCGGGCTGAACCCTGCCGCGCGCGCGCCTTGGTTCAGCCGGGCGATCAGCTGGCCGCGATCTTCAGCAGCTTGATGGCATCAAAATTCTGCACCCCGCCACCGACGCGCTTGGTGGTGTAGAAATGCACATAGGGCTTGTTGGTGAAGGGATCGCGCAGCACCCGGATGCCGAAGCGGTCGACGATCAGATAGCCGCGCCGGAAATCCCCGAAGGCGATCGGGAAAGCTCCGACGGCAATATCGGGCATGTTGTCGTCATCGCTGATCGGATAGCCGAGCAGCGTCGCCGGCTGGCCAGCCTGGACCGGGGGCTGCCAGAGATAGAGTTCCTCGGTCTTCGACTTCAGCTTGCGGATCGCCGCCTGCAGCGAGCGGTTCATCAGGAAGCGCGCATTCTGCCGGTAGCCCTGCTTCAGCCCGTAGACGAGGTCGATCAGCGCATCGACGCCGTTGTGGCTGGCATCGGTCAATGCGGCCGCGACGCCCGAGGCGGTGTAGCCGATCTTGCCCCAGACGTAAGAGGCATTGGCGACCGTGTCATAGGCCAGGATGCCGCGGGGCCTGTTCACCCCGTCGCCGGTGATGAAGGCGGCAGCCTCGGCCTCGGCGAAGGCGGTCGAGACCTCCTCTGCCAGCCAGGCAGCGATATCGACACGGGCATCGTCGAGCAGGGTCTGGGTCGCGGCCGGGTTGGCGTAGATCTCCATCGCCGGGAAAGCCAGTTCAGCGAGCCTCGGGCTGGCGGTCTCGGGGCGGGCCTGACGCTCGCCGACCCAGCCGGCCGCAGCGCCCCCCTGATTGACCAGCTTCTTGTAGCTGCCGGCCGAGATCGAGATGACACTGGCAATCGCGCGCATGGCCGAGACCGAGCCCAGCACCCGGTCGATAATCTGTTCCATCTGGTCGGGGACGACATAGCCGCCATCGGGATCGCTGTCGGTGCGGAGGGCGGCCTTCACCTCCAACTCCCGCAACCCGGCCTCGACCCCGCGGCGGAAGAACTGGTTGAAGGCGCGGGCGTGCTCGCGGGTCTCGGGGCTGTCCGCCCGATCCGCGCTGCCACCACCGCCGCCGAGCCTGGCCGCCGCCAGCACGGCATTGGTCTCGTCGAGCGCGCCCTGAAGCCGGGTGATCTCTGCATTGATGCGCTCCACCTTCTCGGCCTGCACGACATCGGCGAACTTCGCGTTGATGCCGTTGATCTCGGCCTGATGCTCGTCCTTGAAGGCGGCGAAGGCGCGGTTCAGATCGGCAAGGATGGCGTTCGCGTCGCCGGTCTCGGCGCGCACGCGAACGGCCCCGTGGATGCGGGGGGATTTCTGGATGCCCATGGGCTTCTCCTTATGAGCGGATGGTATCGATGAGCTGCCGGATGGCGCTCAGGGGGATGCCAGCGTTTTGCGTGGCGGGTTCGGCAGCGTTCCGCGTGCCGGTGAGGTCTCTCAGCATCGCGCGCCGCGCGGATCGCGGGATACCTTGCTGGGCCAGTGCCGCGTCTATGCGGCGCCGGGCCTGAATGTCGGGGCGCGACTGCGCGCCGCTCTGCGGTGACCGCGCGAGCGGGCCGGCGGCCGAACCCTCGACCATGCCGTCGGCCATCCCGGCCGTGATGGCCTCCTCGGCGCCGAGAAAGGTCTCGGCATCCAGCAACGCGGCAATCTCGACCTGTGGCCTGCCACTGCGGGCGGCATAGATCCCGGAGAGCGCGGCATCGAAACTCTCGAAGAGCGCAGCGGCCTCAGCCATATCGTGGCGATTGCCGATCACCACGCCCCAGGCATTGTGCAGCATCAGGAAGCTGCCGGGGCTCATGTGGATCTCGTCGCCGGCCATGGCGATAATCGAGGCCGCCGAGGCCGCGAGCCCCAGCACCTCAACGGTGACCGCGGCCGGATGGGCGCGCAGCAGGTTGTAGATGGCAATGCCCTCGAACATGTCGCCGCCCGGCGAGTTGATCTGCACCGTCACCGCCTGCGGGCCGATCCTGCTGAGCGCCGCTGCGATCCGGCGCAGGCTCACCCCGCCGCCCATATCATCCTCGCCGATCACGTCGAAGATGGTGATGGTGCTGTCGCTCTCGGTGACGGAAGTGACCTGCACAGCGACCGGCATCTCGGCCCAGCGGACCAGCGCGTCCGATGGCGCATCGGCCTGGAACGCCGCGGGGCGCGGCAAGACCGGTCCGGCCGGAAGATCACGCAGGCTCATCAGATGGTCCTTTCGGATGTGTGCGGCTCATAGCTGAGCAAGAAAGACCGGCAGTTTCCTGCCGCTCTCCGCGCCTCAGGCGCTTGTGATGGATAATCAGCGGCGGTTGTCGTTTATCTGCTCAACCAAGAGTATGACGGAGCAGACCCATGCGTATTTTCCAGAAACTGGCCGTATTGGCCGTCACCGCCGCCACCGTGGTCGCTGTGCCGGCCTCGGCAGACCCGGGACGGGGCAAAACCCATGATCGTGACCACTTCCGGACCAGCCAGGCAAGACACTGCCCGCCGGGGCTGGCGAAGAAGAACCCGCCCTGTGTTCCCCCCGGCCAGGCCAGAAAATATGACGATCGCAGGGATTTTGATCGTCACCGGCACCATGAGCGTCGGCGGCACCATGACCGCTACGGGGTCCGGATCGGCGATATCCTGCGGATCGACGATTACCGGGTCATTCGCGATCCTCGCAGGATGAATCTCGAGACCCGTGACGACTGGCGCTATTACCGCGATGGCCATCGCGCCTATCGGGTTGATCGCGAAACACGGAAGATTCTCTCGGTCATCGAGTTGATCGACGCCTTTACGAACTGAGGCAGCGCCGGCTGCATTCCAGCCCCGAGATCAGGGATCGGCTTGGGCGTCGGGATCGATAGATTTGTTCTCCGCCTTCCCGGCTTCTGCGGTCATGTTCGGCGGCGGGTAATAGACATCACCGCCGTCACGTGGATTCTGGTCCTCGAGGGTGCGGATCTCGTTGGGGCTCCAGACGCCCCATTGCAGGCCCTTCACATAAGCCTCCCAGCGGGCCCGAATGTCGCCCTTGACGAGGGCGGCGCGGTTGAAGCGGGCATAGAGCAGATCATCGGCCCCGATCAGATCGCGGTCGATCGTCTCTTCCCACATGGTCAGGTGATCCTCGAGCGTATAGGCCACGAAGCCGATCGACTGCTGTTCGATGCCGGTGCCCCAGCTGGTGGATTTCTCGGTGTCGCCGATCATGTGCGGCGGCACCCCGAAGAACATGGCGATGTCGCTGCGGCTGAACTTGCGGCTCTCGATCCATTGCGCATCCTCGGCGGTCATCGCGATACGGGCGTAATCCATACCTTCCTCGAGAATGAGGTGCTTGCCTTCCTGGTCACCGCCGGCGCGGAACGCCTCGAGCCCGGCCTTGAGATTGGCCACCGCCTCGGGTCCGAGCTTCTGCGGGTGCCTGAGCACGCCCGAGACCCGGGCGCCATTGCGGAAGGTGGTGGCGCCGTGATCCTCCATCGCCAGCGCCAGACCGATGGTCTCGCGGGCATAGGCGATTGGTGAGACACCTCGCACCCCGTCCAGCGTCAGCCCGACCAGATGCAGCACCTCGTCCTGCGCCAGCCGCAGACGCCTTCCATCGGGGCGGGTATAGAGAAAGCTCAGCGCCAGGTCCTTGTCCTGCACCACCTCGACCCGATCCGGATGCAGCGGGATCAGCGCCTGCACCGAACCGCGGGAGCGGACGATCATGGCATAGGCATTGCCGCGCAAGAGCAGATGCGCCTGCAGCATCCGGCGGAACTGCGATGGCGTTTGCCAGCGATTGGGCCTTCGCCGCAGCAGCTGCCAGATCGGGGCATCCGAGGCATCCTCGCGGGTCCGGGCATCGACCCGGCGCTTGATATGCAAGGGCAGCGTTGCCACCGCGCCGGAAATGATGCGCACGCAGGCATAGACTGCCGCCACCCGCATGGCGCTGTCCGGCGTCACCGCCATGCCGGAGCCGCTGGCTGCGCCGGCCCGCAGCGCCGCATCCAGTTCGGCGGCAGAGGTGATGACCAGCCCGCCGCCGGCTTCATGGATGGCAGCGCGTGGCGACGGGGCGTGCGGAGGTGAGGCCGCAGGCGGGGCGCCTGCAAACCAGCGGGACCAGAAGGACATGGGCATTCTTTCCGTAAGACGGGTAGCCTACAGCACCAGGATGCTGCGGCTGTCATAGACCGAGCGGCCGGCATTGACGTCGCGCAGGAGCGCCCGGCCGAGGGCGTTGCAGATCGCGACAATGCCGTCGATGCGCTCCGAGGAGCGTTCCTTGTCCGGCTTGATATTGCCGGCCGGATCATGGCGCACGGCGACATTCGAGGCATTCCAGCGCAGCACCGGATGGCCGCCATGCCACAAGAGCCGCGACACCGAGAGCCGCTCAAGTTCCGCGGTCGGCGCCGCCATGCTCAGAAACCCCTGACCGAACTGCACCAGGTTGATCCCCTCATCCTGCAGATGCTGGACGATCTCTCCGGCGAAGGTGCGGTCGTAAGAGAGCTCGCGCAGATCGTAGCGCCCCGCCAGGCGGATGATCTCGGCCTCGATGAACGCGAAATCCGTTGCATTGCCGGGGGTGGCATCGAGGAACCCCTGATCACGCCAGGTGGCGTAAGGCACCCGGTCGCGCTTGCCGCGGCGAAGGATGTCCTCCGCCGGCACCCAGAACCGGGGCAGCGCGATCCATTTCTCCGCGAGATTGCCCAAAGACGTGTCCCGTGTCGGCGGAAACAGCAGCACGAGGGCAGAAAGATCATTGACCCGCGCCAGATCCAGCCCGCCATAGCATTCCCGGCCCAGCAGCTTCTGTTCCAGATCATCGAGACCGGTGCGGATATCCTGCCAGTCCGTTCCATCGGCGGGTCCGCCCTGGGCCCAGACCTCCATGTCGAGCCAACGGGTGACTTGCTCGGTCCATTCGTTCAACCGCAGCCGCCGGATGGCATTCTGCTGCGCCGGCATCTCGCGCGCCTCGTCGATCTGACGCTTCAGATCGTCGCGTTTCACCGTCACCCCGAGGCTGGGATTGGCTTTTTCCCAGACCTGCGGATCGGTCCAGTCGTCGCCCTCGTCGATGGTGGCGATGAAGGCAAACCAGCTGTCGGCCGCGTCATGCGGCACGCTGCCTTCCAGCGCCTTCACCGAGAACTCGTGATGCTGGCGGCAGACCGAATGCCGGTCGTAACCGGCCGTCGTGATCTCGACGATCAGTGGCTGACGTCGCGCCCCGGTGGCGGTATTGAGCTTCTGGATGATCTCCGGTCCCGGATGTTCATGGACCTCGTCGACGGCGGCCAGGTGCACGTTCAAGCCGTCCATCTTGCTGGCATCCGCCGAGAGTGGCCGGAACCACGACGCGGTGGGCAGGACCGCGAGGTTGTTGACGGTGCGGGTGACCCTTGCCGTCAGGGCCGGGCTCGCCGCCACCATGCGCTCGGCCTCGCCGAAGACGATCCGCGCCTGATCGCGGGTGGTCGCCGCGGCATAGACATGGGCGCCGGCCTCGCCATCGGCGATCAGCGCATAAAGCGCGATGCCCGCAAGCAGCGCCGATTTGCCGTTCTTGCGGGCAACCTCGACATAAGCCGTCCGAAACCGGCGCAGCCCGTCTGCGCGTTTCCAGCCGAAGACTGCGCCGACCACGAAGGCCTGCCAGGGCTGCAGCACGAAGGACTTTCCTGCCCATTCCCCGGTCGAGTGCCGCAGATGGGTGAAGAACTCGATCGCGTGCGTTGCGGCGGCGCGATCCCAGGCGAGACCGCGGGGCTTGCCGGAGGTCAGATCTGCCAGATGCCGTGCGCAGGCCAGCTTCACCAGCCGGCCCGCGGTGATCGTTCCGCCGGTGACTGCCTTTGCGTAGGCTGTGACCGGACAGGCCGGCAACTTCCGCCCGGTGCCGGTTTTACGCCTTGCTGCCACGGTTCAGATAATCCTCGAATGGATCGCGACTGTCAGTGGGTTCGGCCATGCGTACCCGGCTGCGGCTGGAGGGCGTCATCCCGAATTCAGCTTCGATCTGTCCCATCTGTGCCAGGCATTTGTTGGCCACCGCCAGAAACGGGTTCTGGATGATATTGCCACCCACGGTCTTGACCACCGGGCCGCGGCGCTTGACTTCGGCTTCGGCCTCGAGCCAACGCCGCCAGATGACCACGTAGCGCGCCAGCGCCCCCACATCGAGCTCGGTCATCACCCCGTGGCGGGCCAGCAGCCCCGCCATCTCGGTGAACTTCGCGGCCGCCGCCGCCTCGAGGTGATCGGGTGGCGGTGGTGTTGCCACAACCGGCTTCGGCTCATCGGGGTTCATCCGATGCGGCCGGGCTGTGCCCTTGACCAGTTTGAGCTGCGTCGGCAGCGGCTTGCGACCCGCCATGACCCTTGTCCTTTCCGGCTGTTCTCCTCCCGCAATGCTGATGAATCGGGCTTATCCCCGGGAGTCGGACTCGTGCTCACCGCCACCGACCCGCATAGCCTCGAACACCCGCCGCAAGGCGAAGGAACGCACTATCGATACGATGGTAAAAATCCCGCCCATCGCCATGTTCTGCGTCAGCGTGACGTGCAGCCCGAAGAACGGGAAGATCAGGATCTGCGTGGCGACGGCAACGCCATATCCGACGGTGACATTGGCGATGGACTCGACCAGCGACATGAGGCGTGATTGTTTCATGCTGCCTTGCTCCGGCGGCGCTTGCGGGGGGCGGCGTCACCCTTAGCGTCGTCATCCGCTTTCTCGGCCCCGGCATCATCGCCCAGCCGCTCGACCGTCACCTCGGCGAAGGTCCGGCCGTCGCCGTCGAGGATCGCATCCTTGCCGGTCTCGGCCTGCCAGCGCTCCACGGCGACATCGACATAGGCCGGGCTGATCTCCATTGCGAAGACGCGGCGGCCATTGGCCTCGCCCGCCATGATCTGCGAGCCGGAGCCGGAGAACGGCTCGTAGCACAGCCCGCCGCGCCCCACATGCTGGCGCATCGGGATGCCGAAGGCGTCGAGTGGTTTCGGCGTCGGGTGATCGGGCCGCTCGTCCCTGGCGAAGCTGGGCATCTCCCAGGTCGAGGGCAGCGTCTCGTCCGCCACCTTCGGCGGGCGGTTCGGGCGGCGCCAGCCCATGAGGCAGGGCTCGTGCTTCCAGAGGTAATGGGAGCGGGTCAGCACGCCGCGATCCTTCACCCAGATGATCTGCTGATGGACGAAGGCGCCCGCCTTCTCCCAGCAAGCCTCCAGCATCGCCTGCCGGCGCGAGGCGTGCCAGCAATACCAGGCGGCATCCTCGGCGATGGCTTCCGCGACGGCTGCCGCAATGAAACCGTCGTAGAGTTCGGCACCCTGCGAAGAATCGTCCCAGGTCACGCCATAGGACTGGCTCCAATCCTTGTTGCGCGTCGGGTGGTTGGAGCCGTCGTAGTCCACCAAGTACGGCGGGTCGGTCGCGAATAGCACGGCTCGCTCGCCGTTCATCAGGCGGCGCACATCTGCAGCGCTGGTGCTATCGCCGCAGAGCAGCCTGTGCTCACCGAGGATCCACAGATCGCCAGCCCGGGAAACCGGGTTGCGGGGCGGCTCGGGAATGACCACGGGCGGCGTCGAACCTTCACCGTCCTCCTCCGCCCCCGACAAAAGCCGGTCGAGTTCCCCGTCTTCAAACCCCATGATCCCGAGGTCGAACCCGGCCTCCTTCAGGTCGCTCAGTTCCAGCGCCAGCAGCGCCTCGTCCCAGCCCGCATTCAGCGCGATGCGGTTATCGGCCAGCACCAGCGCCCGGCGCTGGCTCTCGGTCAGGCCGGTCAGGGTGATGGTCGGCACTGTCTCCATGCCGAGCAGCCGTGCCGCCAGCACCCGGCCATGACCCGCGATCAGCGTGTCATCCTCTGCAATCAGCACCGGGTTGGTGAACCCGAACGCGCGGATCGATCCGGCGATCTCGGCCAGCTGGGCTTCGGAATGGCTGCGGGCGTTGCGCGCGTAAGGCACGAGGCGATCAAGCGCACGATATTCGATGACAAGTTCGCGATCGGACACGGCTGTATTTCCTTGTTGCATGGGCCGCTACCCCCCCCTCGCCATTTTGGCCAAGGATGCAGAAAGCTTGGCGCCTGGTCCTGGCGTCGAACGCTCCAGAGATCTGACCTCCCCCCGGGGAGGCGAGGGGCTCGGTTCAGCGGCGCGGATTGCCGAAGCCGCCGTCCTCGCGCGCGGTCTTGCGGCTGTGGCAGCTTGCGCAGAGGGCCTGCCAACCGTCCGGGTCCCAGAATCGATCCGTATCGCCGTGATGGGGGATGATGTGATCGACGGTATTGGCCGCGCTCACCAACCCCTGTCGCTGGCATTCCGCGCAGAGCGGGTGGCGGGCGAGGAACATCTGCCGCGCACGCTGCCAGCGGGCGGACTTGTAGAGCGCCCTGACCGCGGGGTCGCGGTTACGGTCAGCATCGCGGTCGCGTTCACGCTTGTCGCGTCGCCCCACCGGGCGATGGATCGGCGGGCGCACAGGCATGGGGCTCGCGAAATGGATGGAATGGGTGTGGGAACGATCGGTGGCGCTCATGGCGCTCTTCTCCCGATCATGCCCTGCTTGTAGCACGGATCTGTTGCATGTGTCGAACAGAAAAGTGTTGCAACACTCTGGACTCGTTCACGCATTCAGCCGCGCGGCGATCTTCGTCAGCGCCAGCTGCCAGCGCCGCCACGCCGTCGTCCGGTCGCAGCCCATCTCGCCCGCGATCACCTTCCACGGCACACGGGCCGCGCGGGACCAGACCAGCCGCCGCTCGGCCTCCTCGATCCACAGCACCCAGTCGAAGGTCTGCTCGAGCCGGGTGATGGCTGCCGCCGAAGGCCAGACGCGCATCGGCTCCGGTTCCATGGCGGCGATCTCGCGGGGGCTGCGCAGTACCTGCGGCCAGCCGCTGAAATGCCCCCGTGCCTTCACCGCCGGCAGCTTGCGCAGGGTGCGGAACGCCTCCTCGAAATGATCGGCCACGTCATCGGCGGTCCAGGACTCGTGCTGCGTCATGCGACACCCCCGTTCGTCTCGATCGCCCAGAGCAGGATGGCGATGGCATCGGCCTCGTTGTCATCCGCGGGACTGAAGCCACGGGCGCGGGCCGCATCGATCATCGCCTGCTTCGGCGCATTGCCCTTGCCGGTGGCGTGGCGCTTGATGGTGCCGACCGGCACGCCCGCATAGGGCACGCCGCGCAGTTCCGCCCATGCAGTCAGCGTGGCCATGAGCCCGCCGTAGATATGGCTCGCGTCGGTGCCCGCGTGGCGGCGGACTTCCTCGAACCAGATGGCGGCGACAGGACCGGACAGCCGGTCGATCTCGGTCAGCCAGTTGGTGAAG
>NZ_SOKV02000048.1:0-21750 GCF_004407025.1 Paracoccus sp. DMF | reverse complement strand
GCGTTTGAAATCGACTTTCCGAAGGACCCCGGGCGGAGATCGCGGACAGAGCTGTTCCGGGGCATTGGGTTGCGGTTTCCCCTTCCCGCGACGAACCGGACCCGTTCACCTAATCAGAGGAATGAGAATACCTGATCCGCTCTATATCGCGAAAAGTGAAGCCGACCCGAAACTCCGACCTGTTCAAACGGACGGTCGCGAAAGCGAACGAACTCGGCGACGTTGTCCACGTCAAGCCGGAAGACCTCATGATCCGCGCCCAGGCGCGTGATCGGGACACCTATCTGAAAGTCCGCAAGCGCCTGACGACGCAGGCCCGCGCCGAGATGAAGTGCGTCGTGCCCGTCCGGTCTGGGACGATGCCCCGGAAGCCATCCGCACGGCATTGACGGCCTGACCACCGTGTCGCGAACAACTCTGCACGTGCCGAACAAGAGCGACCACGCGCAACAGCACATGTGGGTTGCGGTTCTCTTGATGGCCGTCAACGACGCCTTCAATGAAACGCGGGACCGGACGGAACTCGACCGGGCGGAGGCGCTGCGTTTTCTGCTCGCGCCTGACGGGGCCTGGGCGAAGTCGCGGGAACATGTGTGCTCGTGTGCTGGTGCAGAGCCGGAACGTCTGCACCCCTGGGGCGCTCGAGGTGATGGCCGGAAAGGTTGCCTACGGCAAACCGAAGGAAGTGCAGGCGTAGCGTGCCTTTGCGCCGCGCTCAATGCCCCGCGCGAGAGGCCAAAGCAACCGAGAAGGTCGAGGCCGCTCCTGCACCCGACGCAGAAGCGATTCCTCTCCCCTCAGCCTTTCGGCCATTCGAGCGGGGAGGCGCAGGAGCCGTCCTGGCCGTAGGTTTCGGCAGCCCCGAGATAGCCCCGCTGCTGGGTGAGATGGGTTTTCCGCCCGTCGCGCCTTGTCCGGGCCTTGCTCCTCAAGGATCAAGGCTTGCTTGTGCTCCTCATACATCGCCAGACCTGGCCAACCGTCAGTTCGTCCGCGCGCCGCTTCTCCTTGCCACGAATGATGCGACGAGCCATCTGGTCTGACAGGTCGTCAGGCCGTGCCCGCGGATGCCAGCGACGATGCGCGAATAGGCCTGATCGTCGTCGGATAGCTGCTTCGCGCGCGGATCGACGCCGCGACGGATTTCAGGCAGCAGCACGTCACGCGCGACGGCGCGCGCCTCGTTCGAAGCGGTCCCCATGCTCGCCCGCGGCGTAGCAGGTTTTCGTGCGCTGGCCGATGGACAGGTTGACCCTGCGAGTTCCGTGTTGTGGACCCAGAGCGTCCCGGAATCCTGATAGGGCAGGCCGTCAATGAAGGCCTGCGTAATCTTGGTATGTGGCATGAGCAACCCCAGCGTTTGACCGAGTTTTGACCGCTAAGTCAAACATGGTGTCGGGTCTGCACGGGTGAATGCTCAACCAAGCATTTGAGCTAGGATGCTGATTTATTGGGATAAGTCATGATCCTGCCGCGAGCGTAGCGGTATGGGCAAGATGTATGGCTCCGGCGGTAGGGATCGAACCTACGACCAATTGATTAACAGTCAACTGCTCTACCGCTGAGCTACGCCGGAACACGGGGCGGTGTATAGCCTCGCCTCTCGGAGGCGTCCAGAGGCATTCGCGGATTTTTTGCATCTTCGCGAAAAATCCGCGGCATCCGCGCGACCCAAAGGATCAATCTGCGGAAAACACTGAATTCGCGGCGATTTGGCCGGGAGTCGAGACCGCGCCAAGCTCGGAAAGCGCGATCAGATGCGCAAGGACATTGCGTGTCGCCGCCGGAATCAGCGCCGGCGCCACGTCGTAGATTCGCCGCGCCAGCGCCGTCGCATCGGCCGGACCCTCGCGCAGGGCGGCGAGGATCTGCGCCGTGCGCAGGCGGCGGTGCGCCGCGAGCTCGGCCAGCCGCGCGGGCGGATCGGCGACCGCCGTGCCATGCGCGGGCAGAAGCTCAGCCGCGCCCAGTTGGTCCAGCCGCGACAGCGTGCGGAAATAGTCGCCCAGGTCGCCGTCCGGGGGCGAGATCAGCGTCGAGGACCAGCCCATCACCACGTCGCCGCAGAACACCCGGGCGCCGTCCTGAAAGCTCAGGTGACCGGCGAAATGGCCGGGCGTGTGCAGCGCCACCAGCCGCCATTCGTCGCTTTCCACCACCGCGCCGTCGGTCAGCGCCACATCGGGGGCAAAGTCGCGGTCCAGCCCCTCGCCGCCGGCGATGCCGCCCTCGGCCGCCAGGCGCTGCATCACGGCCGAACGTCCGGCCTCGGCCGGGCCGAAGCCCAGGATCGGCGCTCCGGTCGCCTGCGAAAGCGCCCGTGCGCCGCCGGAATGGTCCAGATGCGCGTGGGTCACGAAGATGTGGCTGATCCGCCCGCCGGCCGCGGCCAGGATCGCCGCACGATGCGCGGGCAGGTCGGGGCCGGGGTCGATTACCGCGACCTGGTCGCGGCCCAGCAGGAAGGTGTTGGTGCCCGGACCGGTCAGCGGCGAGGGATTGTCGGCGGCAATGATCCGCAGGTCTTTCGTGGCGTGTGTCATGCCGCTAACCTAGACGCGGGTCGGCCGGCTTTCCAAGGCCGCAATGAGGCGAAGGGCGATGAATTTCGACTGGCTGAAGCGTTTCATGCCGCGCGGGCTCTACGGCCGCGCCGCGCTGATCCTGTTCCTGCCGGTGGTCGTGGTCACCGTCGTGGTCACCGTCATGTTCCTGCAGCGCCATTTCGAGGACGTGACCCGGCAGATGACCAGCGGCATGACCGGCGAGATCGGCCTGGTCGCGGCGCGGATCGAGGCGGCGCCGGATCTGGCGGCGGCGCGGGCCTCGGCCGATGCCGTCGCGGGACCGCTGGGGCTGGCGCTGACCCTGCCGGCGCCGGCGGCAGAGGGCGACCGGCATGCCTTCTACGACCTTTCGGGGCGCATCGTCATCGCCGAGCTGCATGCGCGCGTGCCCGCCGTCGAGGCGGTGGACCTGAGCCAGCGCCGCGAGGTGCGGGTGACGCTGCGGGGCGGCAAGGGCGATTACCTGCTGGTGTTTCCGCGTGCCCGGGTCAGCGCCTCGAATCCGCATCAGCTGCTGGTGCTGATGGTGGGCACCTCGCTCTTGATGACCGCCATCGCGACGATCTTCTTGCGCAACCAGCTGCGGCCGATCCGGCGTCTCGCGCGCGCGGCCGAGGAATATGGCAAGGGCCGCATCATCCCCTATCGCCCGGCCGGGGCCAGCGAGATCCGCAGCGCCGGCACCGCCTTCCTGGAGATGCGCGCCCGCATCGAGCGCCAGAACGAGCAGCGCAAGCAGATGCTCTCGGGCGTCAGCCACGACCTGAGGACGCCCTTGACCCGGCTGCGGCTGGGGCTGTCGATGCTGTCGCCCGACTACCCGCCCGAGCAGGGCGAGATCGCGGCGCTGGAAGGCGACGTGGCGGCGATGGGCACCATGGTCGACGCCTTTCTGGACCATGCCCGCGACGCGGCCCAGGACGCGCCGCCGCAGTCGGAACCGGCACTGGATTTCCTGCGCGGCATCGTGGCGGATGCGCAGCGCGGCGGTCAGGACGTGCGGCTGCACGCGCTGGCTGGCGACGAATCCGGCCGCGCCACCTTCAGCCGCGACAGCCTGCGCCGCGCCATCGAGAACCTGATCGGCAATGCCGTGCGCTATGGCGAGCGGGCCGAGGTCGATGCCGCGCTGGGGCCGAGCTATTTCCGCATCTCGGTCGAGGACGACGGGCCCGGCATCCCGCCCGAAAAGCGCGAGGAGGCGCTGAAGCCCTTTACGCGCCTCGACCCGGCGCGCAACCAGAACCAGGGCCAGGGCGTCGGCTTGGGCCTGGCCATCGCCGCCGACATCGCCCGCGCCCATGGCGGGCAATTGCGGCTGGGCGAGGGCGAGCGGCTGGGCGGCTTGCGAGCCGAGATCGTCATTCCGCGCTGAGCGGCGCGGTTGCGGGATGCCCCGCCGCGGGCTAAGCCTGTCGCAAGGACATAAGACAGAAGGGATTCCGCGATGCGGGCATTCGTATTTCCGGGGCAGGGCGCCCAGGTCGTCGGGATGGGGCGCGAGCTGGCCGAGGCCTATCCGGCGGCGCGCGCGGTCTTTGCCGAGGTGGACGAGGCATTGGGCGAGAACCTGTCGGAACTGATCTGGAACGGCGACATCGAGACCCTGACCCTGACCCAGAACGCCCAGCCGGCGCTGATGGCGACCTCGCTGGCGGCGTTCCAGGCGCTGGAAGCCGAGGGTTTCGGCATCGCGGATGCGGATTTCGTCGCCGGCCACTCGCTTGGCGAATATTCGGCGCTTTGTGCGGCCGGCGCGCTGAGCCTCGCGGATACCGCGCGGCTTTTGCGCCTGCGCGGCCAGGCCATGCAGGAGGCGGTGCCGGTCGGGCAGGGCGCCATGGCGGCGATCCTGGGGCTGGACTTCGCCACCGTCGACCAGATCGCGCGCGACGCGGCCGAGGGCGAAGTCTGCCAGGCCGCCAATGACAACGACCCGGCGCAGGTGGTGATCTCGGGCCACAAGGCGGCGGTGGAGCGCGCGGCGACCCTGGCCAAGGAGCGCGGCGCCAAGCGGGCGCTGATGCTGCCGGTCTCGGCCCCGTTCCATTCCGCGCTGATGCAGCCGGCGGCGGCGGTGATGGCCGAGGCGCTGGCGGCGGTCGAGATCGCAGCCCCCGCCGTGCCCTTGGTCGCCAATGTCCGCGCCGAGCCGGTGACCGAGCCCGGCGCCATCCGCCGGCTGCTGGTCGAGCAGGTGACGGGATCGGTGCGCTGGCGCGAGTCGGTCGAATTCCTGGCCGGGGCTGGCGTGACCGAGTTCTGGGAGATCGGCGCCGGCAAGGCGCTGTCGGGGATGATCAAGCGCGTCTCGAAAGAGGCGGTGGTGCGGAATATCGGCGTGCCGGGCGATATCGCGGCGCTGAAGGCATAAGGGGGCTCCGCCCCCATCCCTGCGGGATTCCCCCGGAGTATTTGGAAAACGGAGAAAAGCTTGATGTTTGATCTGACGGGCAGGAATGCGCTAGTGACCGGGGCTTCGGGCGGGATCGGCGGCGCGGTGGCCGAGGCGCTGCATGCCGCCGGCGCCACGGTGGCGCTGTCGGGCACGCGCGAGGCGCCGCTGCGCGAACTGGCCGAGAAGCTGGGGTCGCGGGCGCATGTCGTGACCGCGAACCTGTCGGATGCCGCCGCCGTCGAGGCGCTGCCCAAGGCCGCGGCCGAGGCCATGGGCTCGGTCGACGTGCTGGTCAACAATGCCGGCATCACCCGCGACAACCTGTTCATGCGCATGTCGGACGAGGAATGGGCGCAGGTGATTGAGGTGAACCTGACCTCGAGCTTCCGGCTGTGCCGGGCGGTGCTGCGCGGCATGATGAAGGCGCGCTGGGGCCGGATCGTGAACATCGGCTCGGTCGTCGGCGCCACCGGCAACCCGGGGCAGGGCAACTATGCCGCCGCCAAGGCGGGCCTCGTGGGCATGTCGAAGAGCCTGGCCTATGAGGTCGCCTCGCGCGGGATCACCGTCAATTGCGTGGCACCGGGCTTCATCGAGACGGCAATGACCGACAAGCTGAACGACGAGCAGAAGGGCCGCATCCTGACCCAGATTCCGGCCGGGCGCATGGGTTCCGCGCAGGAGATCGCCGCGGCGGTGCTGTATCTGGCAAGCCCCGAGGCGGGCTATGTCACCGGCGCGACCCTGCATGTCAACGGCGGCATGGCGATGCTTTGATCGTGGTTTATGCGGGTTGCAAGATCACGTCTCCGTGCTATATCCCGCACACAAGGCTGCAGGGGAACCGCCCTGGGCTGCGCCCGGCCATAGGCCGGACCATTTCTGGGCGGATGCCCGCGAAAACGAGGAAGAGACATGAGCGATATCGCTGATCGCGTGAAGAAAATCGTCGTCGAGCACCTGGGTGTCGATGAGGACAAGGTGACCGAGACCGCCTCGTTCATCGACGATCTCGGCGCCGACTCGCTGGACACCGTGGAACTGGTCATGGCGTTCGAAGAGGAATTCGGCATCGAGATCCCGGATGATGCCGCCGAGACCATCCAGACCTTCGGCGATGCCGTGAAGTTCATTCAGGGCGCGGTCTGATCCCTTCCGGGGACTGGTTCCAGGGGCGGTGCTTCCGATGCGGAAGCGCCGCCTTTTCTTTTTGTTTTCGCGGAACTGCCGGCATCTTCCGCCCGTTTAGGCGGCGAACCTGAAGAAAGGAGAATGCCTTATGGCAGTCAACATCCAGGGTCTCAGCGACAATGCCCGCAAGACCGCCATCGCCGAACTGAACGCGCGCCTCGCCGATGCCGTGGCGCTGTCGGCCGCGATCAAGCAGGCGCATTGGAACGTCAAGGGCCGCAACTTCATCGCCGTGCATGAGCTGTTCGATACCGTCTTTGCCAATCTGCAGGTGCATGTCGACACCATGGCCGAGCGCGTGCAGGTGCTGGACGGCGTTGCCGTCGGCACGGTCGAGAAGGTGGCCAAGGCCAGCACCCTGAAGGAATACCCGACCGACCTGACCAAGGCCGAGGACCATATCAAGGCAGTCTGCGAGCGGATGCGCGATTACGGCAAGAAGGTGCGCGAGGCCATCGACACCACCGACGAGGCCGGCGACGCCGATACCGCCGATCTGTTCACCGCCGCCTCGCGCACGGCGGACAAGGATCTGTGGTTCATGGAAAGCCACCTGGAATAGGCGGCGCGCCAGAGGCGGAAAGACGGGGCCGGCTTCGGCCCCGTTTCTGTTTTCACTTCGGCATCGGCGCGGTGATGCCCTCGACATAGAAGTTCATGCCGCGCAGGTCCTCGTCGCTGGCCGTCTGGCCCTCGGCCAGCCAGTCGCTGCCGTCCTGCTTCTTCAGCGGTCCGGTGAAGGGGTGGTATTCGCCCGAGCCGATCTTCGCCTTCAGCGCCTCGGCCTCGGCCTTGACCTCGGCGGGGATGGCCTCGGTGATCTCGCCGATCTCGACCTCGCCATCGCCGATGCCCAGCCAGACCGAATGCGATGTCCAGGTCCCGTCCAGCACCTCGCCGACGCGCTTGATGTAATAGGGCGCCCAGTTGTCGATGATCGACGAGACGCGCGGCGTCGGCTTGAAGGCCGCCATGTCGCTGGCCTGGCCGAAGCCGATGGCGCCGGCCTCCTGCGCCTTGGCGAGCGGCGCGGTCGAGTCGGTATGCTGCAGGATCACGTCCACCCCCTCGGCGATCAGGGCGGCGGCGGCATCGGCCTCTTTCGCCGGGTCGAACCAGGTATAGGCCCAGACCACCTTCATCTCGACGTTCGGGTTCACCTTCTTGGCGTGCAGATACGAGCTGTTGATGCCCTGCACGACCTCGGGGATCGGGAACGAGCCGATATAGCCGATCTTGTTCGACTTGGTCATGCGCCCGGCGATGGTGCCCATGACGGCGCGGCCCTCGTAGAAGCGGGCGTCATAGGTCGCCAGGTTCTCGGCGGTCTTGTAGCCGGTGGCGTGCTCGAACTTCACGTCGGGGAATTTCTTCGCCACGTTCACGGTCGCGTCCATGAAGCCGAAGCTGGTGGTGAAGATCAGCTTGTGGCCCGACAGCGCCAGCTGGGTGATGGCGCGCTCGGCATCAGCGCCCTCGGGGACCGATTCGATGAAGGTGGTCTCGACGCGGTCGCCGTATTTTTCCACCACCGCCTTGCGGGCGAGGTCGTGCTGGAAGGTCCAGCCGCCGTCGCCGACCGGGCCGACATAGATGAAGCCGACCTTCAGCTTTTCCCCTTGGGCAAGGGCGGGCAGGGCCGAGGCGGCGACCAGCGCGGCGGCGCTGCCAAGAAGGGTTCTGCGTTTCATCCGGGTCTCCTGAAAAAGGCGCTAGCGCAGCGCGTGGAAGGACCGCCCGAGCGAGCCAGGGGCAGATCCCCCGCCCGAGCGGCCGAATTTCTGCCGGGCCGAGATCAGCACCAGCACGAGGATCGTGGCGAGATAGGGCGCCATGCTGAGCAGTTGCACCGGCACCGCGACCCCGGCCGCCTGCAGGCGCAGCTGCAGCACGGTGACGCCGCCGAAGAGCCAGGCCCCGGCCAGCACGCCCCAGGGGTTCCATTGCGCAAAGACCACGATGGCGAGCGCGATCCAGCCGGCGCCGGCGGTCATGCCCTCGGTCCATTGCAGCACGGTGGCGATCGAGACATAGGCCCCGCCCATGCCCGCCATGGCGCCGCCGAAGCCGGTGGCCAGGATGCGCACCCGGCGCACCGGATAGCCAAGCGCATGGGCGGCATCGTGGTTTTCGCCCACCGCGCGCAGGATCAGGCCGGGGCGGGTGCGGGCCAGGAACCACCAGACCGCCGGCACCAGCGCCAGGCCCAGCCAGATCATGCCGTTCAGCCCCAGCGGCCCGGTCATCATCGCCGGCGCCTTGACGCCTTCGTAGGGCTTGCCGAACATCGCGGTCAGGCCCAGGCCGAACAGCACCAGCGCCAGGCCGGTCGCGACCTGGTTCGACAGCAGGTATTGCGTCATCACCGCGAACAGCATCGACAGCGCCGCGCCCGCCAGCGCCGCCACGGCAAAGCCGACCGCCGGACTGCCGGTGGCATGGGCGGCGGCGAAACCGGCCAGCGCGCCGCCGATCATCATGCCCTCGACGCCCAGGTTCAGCACGCCGGCGCGCTCGACGACCAGCTCGCCCAGGGCCGCGAACAGGATCGGCGTCGCGGCGCCCATCAGCAGGATCAGGACGGTCATCATGCGCGCCTCCGGATGCGATAGCGGGTTAGGATGTCGAAGCCCAGCAGGAAGAACAGCAGCATGCCCTGGAAGACCTGCACCGTGGCGGCGGGCAGGTTCAGCATCATCTGCGCCAGTTCGCCGCCGATATAGGTCAGCGCCATCAGCAGCCCCGCCAGCAGGATGCCCAGGGGGTGCAGCCGGCCCAGGAAGGCCACGATAATCGCGGTGAAACCATAGCCCGAGCCGAAGCTCTCGGTGATCTGGCCCGCCGGCCCCGCGACCTCGAACAGGCCGGCAAGCCCCGCCAGCGCGCCCGAGACGCCCAGGCACAGCGCCACCAGCCGCTCGGGGCGCACGCCGGCGAAGCGCGCGGCGCGCGGCGCGGCGCCGGCGGTGCGGATCTGGAAGCCCAGGATATGGCGCGACATGACGAACCAGGTCAGCGCCAGCGCCACCCCGGCCGCGACCACGCCCCAATGCAGGCCGGAGCCCGCGATCAGCTCGGGGTTCGCGGCGGCCTCGTATTGCTGCAGGTTGCGCGAGCCGGGGAAGTTGAAGCCCTCGGGGTTCTTCATCGGGCCGAAGGCCATCCAGGCGGCGATCTTCTGCGCGACATAGACCAGCATCAGCGAGACGAGGATTTCCGAGGCGCCGAACCAGTTCCTCAGCAGCGCCGGGATCATGCCCCAGGCCCAGCCGCCCGCCGCGCCGGCGAGGATCATCGCCGGAAAGATCCAGAAGGCGTCCAGCGGATAGGCCGCCAGCGCCACGGCCGCGCCGCAGATCGCGCCGATGATGTATTGCCCCTCGGCGCCGATGTTCCAGATCCCGGCGCGGAATCCCAGCGCCAGCCCGCAGGCGATCAGGATCAGCGGCCCGGCCTTGACCAGCAGCTGCGGCCGCGAATAGCCGCTCGCGGGGCCGAACAGCGGGTCCCAGAAGATGGTGCGGATCGCGGCCAGCGGGTCGAAGCCCATGGCGGCGAACAGGATGCCGCCGACCAGCATGGTGGCCAGCACGGCCAGCACGGGCGTGGCGATCTGCCAGCCCAGGGACGCGCTGGCGCGCGGCTCAAGCCGGAACATGCGCCACCTCCATGCCATGCGCCCCGCCCAGCATCAGCCCGATCTCCTCGAGGCTCAGCCCCTCGGTCGGGCGCGGTGCCGACAGCCGGCCCTCGTTCAGGGCGCAGAAGCGGTCGGACAGTTCCAGCAGTTCGTCCAGGTCCTGCGAGATGACGATCACCCCGGCCTCGTTGCCGGCCAGGTCCAGCAGCGCCTGCCGGACCTGCGCGGCCGCGCCGGCATCGATGCCCCAGGTCGGCTGGTTGACGACCAGCACGCGCGGCTTGCCCAGGACCTCGCGGCCGATGACGAATTTCTGCAGGTTCCCGCCCGACAGCGCCCCGGCGGCGGTGCCGGGGCCGGGGGTGCGCACGTCGAAGGCCCGGATCACGGCTTCGGCAAAGCGCCGCGCCGCGCTGTGGTCGATCAGCCCGTGCCGCACCAGGCCCTGCCGCGCGCCGGCGGTCAAGAGCGTGTTCTCGGCCAGCGAGAACTCGGGCACGGCGGCATGGCCCAGCCGGTCCTCGGGCGCGGCCAGCAGGCCCAGCCGGCGCCGCGCCTCGGGGCCCATGGCGGAAAGGTCGGTGCCGTCCATGACCACGGTGCCCGGCGCGGTCGGCTCCTCGCCCGACAGCGCGGCCAGCAGCGCCTCCTGCCCGTTGCCGGCGACGCCGCCGATGCCCAGGATCTCGCCCGCGCGGAGCGTCAGCGAGACGCCGCGCAGCCCCGCGGCGGACAGGCCCGAAACCGCCAGGATCTCGGCCCCCGGCACCCGGCCGGAACGGTCGACGATCCGCATCTCGGCCCCGACCATCATCGCCGCCAGTTCGCGCGCGGAATGGGCGCGCGGATCGACGGTGCCCACGAGTTTGCCGTGGCGCAGGATGGTGGCGCGGTCGCAATGCGTGCGGATCTCGTCCAGCTTGTGGCTGATATACAGGATCGCCGTGCCCTGCGCGGCCAGTTGGCGCAGGGTGGCGAACAGGATCTCGGCCTCCTGCGGGGTCAAGACCGAGGTCGGCTCGTCCATGATCAGCAGGCGCGGATCCTGCAACAGGCAGCGGATGATCTCGACCCGCTGCCGCTCGCCCGCCGACAGGCTGGCGATGCGGCGGGCGGGGTTCAGCGGCAGGCCATAGGCCTGGCTGACCTCGGCGATGCGGCGGGCCAGGTCGGTGCGCGGCGGCGGGTTCTCCATTCCCAGCGCCACGTTCTCGGCCACGGTCAGCGCGTCGAACAGCGAAAAATGCTGGAACACCATGGCGACGCCGGCAGCCCGCGCCGCGCGCGGATCGGCCGGCGCGTGGGGGGCGCCCAAAAGGGTCATCGCGCCGTCGTCGGGCCGCACCAGGCCATAGATCATCTTGACCAGCGTGGACTTGCCGGCGCCGTTCTCGCCCAGCAGGGCGTGGATCTCGCCCGGGCCGACGGCAAAGCTGACAGCGTCATTGGCGCGCACGCCGGGATAGGTCTTGCCCAGGCCCTCGGCCCGGAAAACATCGGTCACTATGCGCCCCTGTCGTTTTTCGCCCAGTCTTAGCGGCTTTCCGCCGAGTGGCAATTGCACAATCGGGCAGGTCGGCCCTAGATTGCCGCCATGACCGAAAACCTGCCGCGATTCATCCACCTGCGCACCCATTCCGAGCATTCCCTGCTGGAAGGCGCGGTGCCCGTCAAGAAACTTGCTGATCTTGCAGCACAAAACGGCATGCCCGCGGTGGCGCTGACCGATACCAACGCGCTGTTTGCGGCGCTGGAATTCTCGGTCAAGGCCCAGGAATGTGGCGTGCAGCCCATCATCGGCTGCCAGGTGACGCTCGCGGCCGAGGTGACGGCGCCGGTGGTGCTGCTGGCGCAGAATGAGGCAGGCTGGCTCAATCTCATGCAGCTGTCGAGCTGCCTCTACCTGCGCGAGGATGCCGCGCTGCCCCATGTCACGCTGGACCAGCTGGAGGCCCATGCCGAGGGGCTGATCTGCCTGACCGGCGGCGCGCTGGGCCCCTTGGGCCTGCTGGTCGCGCAAGGCCGCGTGCCCGAGGCGCGCGAACTGGCCCAACGGCTCGCCGCCGCCTTCCCGACCCGGGTTTACGTCGAGCTCCAGCGCCACCACGACGCCGAGGGCCGCCCGGTCCCCGAGGAACAGGCCGCCGAGCCGGGGCTGATCGCGCTTGCCTATGCGCTCGACCTGCCGCTGGTGGCGACGAACGATGTCTATTTCCCCAAGGCCGATCTCTATGCCGCGCATGACGCGCTGATCTGCATCTCGGAACGCGCCTATGTCGACCAGACCGCGCCGCGCCGCCGGCTGACGCCGCAGCATTACTTCAAGTCCCAGGCCGAGATGGCGACGCTGTTCGCCGACCTGCCCGAGGCGTTGGAGAATACCGTCGAGATCGCCCGCCGCTGCGCCTTCGCGGTCAAGAAGCACAAGCCGATCCTGCCGCGCTTCGCGGATGACGAGGTCGAGGAGCTGCGCCGCCAGGCCTGGGACGGCCTGCGCGCCCGGCTTGCGGTCATCCCCCATGCCGTGCCCGTCGCGGAATACGAGGAACGCCTGCGCTTCGAGCTTGGCATCATCGAGCAGATGGGCTTTCCGGGCTATTTCCTGATCGTGGCCGATTTCATCAAATGGGCCAAGGACCACGGCATCCCGGTCGGGCCGGGCCGCGGCTCGGGCGCGGGCAGCCTCGTCGCCTATGCGCTGACGATTACCGACCTGGATCCAATACGTTACAGCCTGCTCTTCGAGCGGTTCCTGAACCCCGAGCGGGTTTCGATGCCCGACTTCGACATCGACTTCTGCATGGATCGCCGCGAGGAGGTGATCCAGTACGTGCAAGAGAAATACGGCCGCGACAAGGTCGGCCAGATCATCACCTTCGGCGCGCTGCTGTCCAAGGCGGCGGTGCGCGACGTCGGCCGCGTGCTGCAAATGCCCTTCGGCCAGGTCGATCGGCTGTCGAAGATGATCCCGGTCGAGGGCGTGAAGCCGGTCAGCGTCACCAAGGCCCTGGCCGATGAACCGCGCCTGCGCGAAGCCGCCAAGGAAGAGGTCGTGGCCCGCCTGCTGGACTATGCCGCCAAGATCGAGGGGCTGCTGCGCAACGCCTCGACCCATGCCGCCGGCGTGGTGATCGGCGACCGGCCGCTGGACCGGCTGGTGCCGCTTTATCGCGACCCGGCCTCGGACATGCCGGCGACGCAGTTCAACATGAAATGGGTCGAGCAGGCCGGGCTGGTCAAGTTCGACTTCCTCGGCCTGAAAACCCTGACGGTGATCCAGAATGCCGTCGATCTCATCAACACCGGCGGCCGGCCGCTGCATGTCGCCGCCGACGGGCGCCAGCTTTACCAACCCGCGCCGGGGGCCGAGAACCAGATCAACCTGATCCCGCTGGACGACAAGCCCAGCTACGAGCTGTTCGCCAGCGCCCGCACCGTGGCGGTGTTCCAGGTCGAAAGCTCGGGCATGATGGACGCGCTGCGGCGCATGAAGCCGACCTGCATCGAGGATATCGTCGCGCTGGTCGCCCTCTATCGCCCCGGCCCGATGGAGAACATCCCGACCTATTGCGAGGTGAAGAACGGCCTCAAACCCCTTGAATCCATTCACCCCACCATCGACCATATCCTGGCCGAGACGCAGGGCATCATCGTCTATCAGGAACAGGTGATGCAGATCGCCCAGGTCATGGCCGGCTATTCCCTGGGCGGCGCCGACCTGCTCCGCCGCGCCATGGGCAAGAAGATCGCCGAGGAAATGGCCAAGGAGCGGCCGAAGTTCGTCGACGGCTGCGCGGCGCAGGGAATCGACAAGAAGAAGGCCGGCGAGGTCTTTGACCTGCTTGAGAAATTCGCCAACTACGGCTTCAACAAATCCCACGCCGCCGCCTATGCCGTGGTCAGCTACCAGACCGCCTGGCTGAAGGCGAACCACCCGGTCGAATTCATGGCCGCGGTGATGAACTGCGATATTCATCTGACCGACAAGCTCGCCGTCTATAAACGCGAGGCCGACCGGATGGGGATCGAGACCGTGCCGCCCTGCGTCAACCGTTCTGAAGCCACATTCAGCGTGCATCAGGGCCGCATCCACTACGCGCTCGGTGCGCTGAAGGGCGTCGGCGTCGAGGCGATGCGGCTGATTACCCAGGCACGCGGGCCGACACCCTTCCGCGACCTGCACGATTTCGCCCGCCGCGTCGACATGAAGCGCGTCGGCAAGCGCCCGCTGGAGATGCTGGCCCGCGCCGGCGCCTTCGACCTCTTGGAGCCGAACCGGGCCCGGGTGCTGAAGTCGCTCGACGGCCTGGTCGCCTGGTCGGCGGCGGTGCAGGAAGCCGCGGCCTCGCAGCAAAGCTCGCTCTTCGGCGGGGGCGAGGATCTGCCGCCGCCGCGGCCCGTGCCGGCGCCGATCTGGATGCCGGCCGAGAAGCTGGGCGAGGAGCACGCCGCCATCGGCTTCTACCTCTCGGGCCACCCCTTGGACGACTACCAGCCGGCGCTGCGCCGCAAGAACGTGCAGACGCTCTCGGAGGTGACGCAGGCGGCGGCGGATGGCGCGCTGGTCGCCTCGATGGCCGGCACCGTGGCCTTCCGCCAGGAAAAGAAATCCGCCCGCGGCACCCGCTTCGCCTTCGTCGGTCTTTCCGATCCGACCGGGCTTTACGAGGTGACGGTATTCTCCGACACGCTCGACGCCCATCGCCAGCACCTGGAGCCGGGCGAGAACGTCGTCTTGCAGGTGCAGGTCGAACCCTCGGGCGAGCAGGTGAAGCTGCTGGCGCGCGGCGTCACGCCCTTGGACCAATACGTCGCCGATGCCGGCGCGAACCGGCTTGCGGTCGAGATCGCCGGCGTCGATGCTGTCCCTGGCATCGCCGACGCCCTGGCCCGCATCCTGGCCGAGGTGAACGCGCCGGCCCGGGCGCGCGGCCCGATCGCGCTGCGGCTCAAGGACGGCGACGATCTGGTCGATATCGAGATCGCGGCCGATGCGCCCCTGACCACGCCCGCGCGCCAGGCGCTGCGGGTGGTGCCCGGGGTGCTGGAGGTGCTCGAGGAATGATTTTTCAGCTGGCCCAGGGCCGATTCGTTCAGGAGGTTCAGAATGCAATTTCCAACCATCGCGCAGGGCGCCACGCCTGTCGCGGACGGGGCGGTGACGCGCTATGTCTCGCCCGAGGTGCAAAATAAAAGCTGGTTCAACCCGACCCGGCCGGTGATCTTCGTCAACGGCATGCTGAACAGCGGCGCCGACCATCGCGCCAGCGCCGAGGCGCTGTCCCTGATGCTGGGCTGCCCGGTTTTCGGCGTCTACAACAAGAAGGACGGTTTCTGGACCGACCTGTTCCAATGCATCACCGACAAGGCGAAGCTGACGCAGGTCCAGACCTCGAACCTGAACCACAACACCAACTGGATCGCCTTCTTCGAGCAGGTCTGGCAGAAGAGCCGCGAAAAGCGCCCGATGCTGACCAAGGAAACCTTTGCGCATGAGATGCTTGCCGGCAACCCGGCGGCGCAATCGCTGTTTGCGCTGTTGATCGGCCAGCCCGGCGGCATGCTCGGCGCGCCGATCTATTGCCACAGCCAGGGCAACCTGGTGACCTCGAATGCGCTGTCGGCGGTGACCCTGGTCAAGGGCGCCGGCTCGGTGCGCGGGCTCGAGGTCAACAGCTTCGGCTCGCCCGCACGCGGCTGGCCGGTCGGGCTGAACCGGGTGAACAACGCCTATACCTTCGACCCGGTCAGCTTCCTCGACCTGACCATGGACCTGTCGAGCTCGAAGGTCGGCTTCAAGGTCGCGCATGGCTTCAGCAATTACGTCGAGCAGGACGGCGAATTCGTCGTCAACCGCTTCCGCACCGGCGGCTGGGGCATGACGGTGAACATGGACGAAAAGGGGCTGGCGAAGTTCTGCGCCGGGCTCGGCACCAACACGCGCCGGCTGCGTGCCATCTTCGACCGGCTGGAAAAGGCGCATTTCACCGACAGCGACGACGTGGCGCTGGAATATGTGGCCCTGCTCACCGACCAGCAGATCGCGGCGCTGCAGACCACCGACCCGGCCTTCACCGCCCAGCTGGTGCGGCTGCTGAAGGCGGGCTACACGGCCGGCGACGAACAGCGCGCCATCGCCCGGCTGCAAGCGGCGCAGGGCGTATCCTGAAATAAAAAAAGCCCCGCCAGACGGCGGGGCTTTTCCTTGGGGCAGGGCGCTCAGTTGCGCTCCTTGTCCACCATCTTGCCCTTGCTGATCCAGGGCATCATGGCGCGCAGCTTCTCGCCGACCTTCTCGATCTGGTGTTCGTCGTTGATGCGGCGCGTCGCCTTGAAGGACGGCTGGCCGACGGCGTTCTCCTGCATGAAGTCGCGCACGAACTTGCCGGTCTGGATGTCGGTCAGGACTTCCTTCATGCGCTTCTTGGTTTCCTCGTAGGGCAGGATGCGCGGGCCCGAGACATACTCGCCATATTCGGCGGTGTTCGAGATCGAGTAGTTCATGTTGGCGATGCCGCCTTCGTAGATCAGGTCCACGATCAGCTTCACCTCGTGCAGGCACTCGAAATAAGCCATTTCCGGCTCGTAGCCGGCCTCGACCAGGGTTTCGAAGCCCATGCGGATCAACTCGACCAGACCGCCGCACAGCACGGCCTGCTCGCCGAACAGGTCGGTTTCGCATTCCTGGCGGAAGTTGGTCTCGATGATGCCCGAGCGGCCGCCGCCGATGGCCGAGCAATAGCTCAGCGCCAGGTCCTGCGCCTTGCCGGTGGCGTCGTGGTGCACCGCGAACAGGCAGGGCACGCCGCCGCCCTTGGTGTATTCGCCGCGCACGGTGTGGCCGGGGCCCTTCGGCGCCATCATGATGACATCGACGCCCTTCTTCGGCTCGATCAGGCCGAAGTGGATGTTCAGGCCGTGGGCGAACGCAATGGCGGCGCCTTCGCGGATATTGTCATGCACGTATTTCTTGTAGGTCTCGGCCTGCAGCTCGTCGGGCATGGTGAACATGATCAGGTCGGCCCAGGCGGCGGCCTCGGCGATGCCCATGACCTTCAGCCCCTCGGCTTCCGCCTTCTTGGCCGAGCTTGAGCCCTCGCGCAGCGCCACGACGACGTTCTTGGCACCCGAATCGCGCAGGTTCAGCGCATGGGCGTGGCCCTGGCTGCCGTAACCCAGCATGGCGATCTTCTTGTCCTTGATCAGGTTCACGTCGCAATCGCGATCATAGTAAACGCGCATCGGAAACTCCCTCCATTTCGCTGAAGGCGTTGTAGCAAAGCCGCCCAGCGTGTTCCGTGCAATCTTCGCGCTTTCCTTCCCTATGTGGCGAAGATAATAATCAACGACTCGCCAAAATGAAAAAATCATGCCCGACGCCACCGACCGCCGCATCCTGCGCCAGCTTCTCGCCGACCCCGACCTCGGCAATGCCGAACTGGCGAGCCGCGCCGGCGTCACCCCGGCCAGCCTGTGGCGCCGGCTGGAAAAGCTGCGCCAGACCGGCGTGATCCGCGCCACCGAGAGCCGCATCGACTGGCGCAAGCTCGGCTACGAGGTCCAGGTCAGCCTGCGCTTCACCCTGGACAAGACCCACCCCCGCGCCTTCGACGAATTCCAGGCCGCCGCCCGCCGCGTCCCCGAGGTGACCGAGATCCAGACCTTCCTCGGCTCGGTCGACCTGCGGCTGTCGGTGATCGCCCGCGACATGGCGCATTGGCAGCAGATCTATCGCGAAAGCATCCTGACCCTGCCGCATGTCTCGGACAGCGACGCGCTGATGCTGGTCAGCAACATCAAGGACCGCCAGGAGCTGCCGCTGTGACCCCCGATGCCACCGACCTCGCCATCCTGCGCCTGCTGGCCGCCGACGCCACCCTGGGCGCGGCCGAGATCGGGCGCGACCTGGGCCTGACCCAGCCCGCCGCCTGGCGCCGGATCAAGCGCCTGCGGGATGCCGGCATCATCGCCGGCCGCCGCATCGTGGTCGATACCGCCGCTCTGGGCTTCGGCGTCACCGTCTTCCTGGGCATCCGGCTCGCCGCCAAGGGCCGCACCAGCCTCGAGGATTTCGAGCGCGCCGTGACCGCCATCCCCGAGGTTCAGGTGGTCCAGCACGTCCTGGGCCAGTTCGACTATCGCCTGCGCATCACCGCCCGCGACATCGCCGATTTCGAACGCATCCTGCGCCGCCGCATCATGACCCTGCCCGGCGTGGGCCAGGTCGAGGCGAACGTCATGCTGTCCGAGGAACGCCGCCCAGGGCCGCTTTGAAGGGGGGCGGGATCCGGAACGAAGCCCCGTCGCCTGTCCCGACCGCGCCTGATAGGACTGCATCCAGACGAATCGCAAACCATGGCAGAGATCAGAATGCAGGAACCGGGTGTGCCGTCATTGTGGCGCTTGCTGATCATCATCGTCCTGGCTCTGTTCTGCTGCTGGGCGCTGGGGCAAGCCTATTTCTCCTATCTCATGGACGATCTTGTCGTGCGGCCTCTGCGCGACATCGGCGGCTGGATCGGCTCGATCCCGGTGCAGGACAAAGGCGGCGACGTGACCGTCACCCTTCCGCCGATGCAGGACGACCAGAGATAGCCGCGCCCAGCCTGCGCCAAGCCCCCGCTCACGCCCTTGTAGCCTTGCCTTCGCCCTCATCCTTGCCAATCAGTCCCGAAGCAAACCCAAGGTGACCGATGGCCAACCCGCCGGCTGAGAGTGGCGTCAATACCGTCTCCCCTTAAACCCGCTTTTCCATATAGACCCGCCGCAAGCCCAGCTCGGTGGCGCGATGCGTCTCGACATAGCCGCGCGCGGCATAGATCGCGATGTTCTCGGCCATGATCTCCTGCGTATAAAGCCGCACCACCGGCAGCCCCGCCCGCCGGGCATGGCTTTCGGCGAAATCCATCAGCAGCCGGCCATAGCCCTGGCCCTGCGCGGCCGGATCGACGGCGACATTGTCCAGCAGCAGATGGTCCGCGCCCGGGATCAGCACCAGCAGCCCGCGCACCGCGCCATCGTCCAGCACCCACAGCACGCCCTCGCGCTGCCGGGCGGCGTAATCGTCGCGCATCGGCCCGGGCACCAGCCCGTTCATCGCCACATAGCGGCCATAGGCATCAGCGACGATGCGCGCCGCCGGCGCCACGTCGCCCGGCCCGGCCGGACGGATTTCGGGATCGCGCATCGCCTCTCCTCTCTCGCCCCCAGGCTAGCACGGCGCCCACCCGCCGCAAGCCCGCGCCGTCACGGGTTTGTTTGCTTGCATTGCCGCGCCAGAGCCGCCAATCAGGCGCAAGCAGAACCAAGGTGACAGATGGCCAGTCCGCGCCCGTTTTCCCGTTACGAATTCCTGATCGCCTGGCGCTACCTGCGTGCCCGCCGGGCCGAGGGCGGGGTCAGCGTCATGACCTGGATCAGCCTGATCGGCATCGCGCTGGGCGTCATGGCGCTGATCGCCACGCTGTCGGTGCGCGCGGGCTTTCGCGCCGATTTCATCGACACGCTCCTGGGCGCCAACCCGCATACCACGGTGATGTATTACCCGAGCCAGGTCTATAACGAGCTGACCGAGGAGACCTATGTCACCCCCGGCACCATCCAGGATTACGACGCGCTGGCGCAAAAGATCGCGGCGCTTCCCGGCGTGACCCGGGCCGACCCGGCGGTGCGCGGCAAGGTCATGGCGGCGCAGGGCGGCGCCAGCGGGTTGGGCGACGTCTATGGCCTCAGCGCCGAGGCGCTGAAGGCGCTGCCCGGCGTGGTCGATTCCGACCGCGCCATGGGCGACATCGCGGATTACGACAAGGGCGTCGCCATCGGCATCGGCCTGGCCCGCACCCTGGGCGTCGCGGTCGGCGACAGCATCCAGCTGGTCTCGCCCGAGGGGGCGCAGACCGCCGTCGGCACCACGCCCCGGGTCGAGACCTATCCGGTGACCTATATCTTCTCGGCCGGGCGCTGGGACATCGACGAGACCCGCATCTACATGCCCTTCGCCGAGGCGCAGAGCTATTTCAACCGCGACGGCATGGCCGACGAGATCCAGGTCTATGTCGCGGACCCCGAGCAGGTGGACCGCTGGACACCCGAGCTGTTGGCGGCGGCGGGCGAGCGCGCCCAGGTCTGGAGCTGGCGCGACGCCTCGTCGAGCTTCCTCTCGGCGCTCGACATGGAGGATGACGTGATGTTCCTGATCCTGTCGATCCTGGTCCTGATCGCGGCGATGAACATCACCTCGGGCCTGATCATGCTGGTCAAGAACAAGGGCCGCGACATCGGCATCCTGCGCACCATGGGGCTGACGCAAGGCGCGGTCCTGCGGGTCTTCTTCCTCTGCGGCGCCTTCACCGGCATCATCGGCACGGCAGTGGGCGTGGTGCTGGGCGTGGCGCTGTCGCTGAACGTCGATCACATCATGACGGCGCTGAACTGGCTGACCGGCGGCAATGCCTGGCAGCCCGAGGTGCGCGGCATCTATGCCCTGCATGGCGAGCTGCGCGCCTGGGACATCTTCCGCGCCGTGGCGCTGTCCCTGGTGCTGTCCTTCGTCGTGACCATCTTCCCGGCCCGCCGCGCCGCCCGCATGAACCCGGTGGAGGCGCTGCGCTATGAATGACGTGCTGACCCTCGAGCGCATCTGCAAGACCTATGGCAAGGGCGGCCCGGCGCCGGTGCCGGTGCTCTCGGACCTGTCGCTTTCGGTGGCGCGGGGCGAGGTGGTGGCGCTGGTCGCCCCCTCCGGCGCCGGCAAATCGACGCTCTTGCATATCGCCGGGCTTCTCGACACCGCCGACTCGGGCCGGGTGCTGATCGACGGCCGCGAGTTCAGCGGGCAGGGCGACCGCGCCCGCACTGAGGCGCGCCGGGTCTCGCTGGGCTTCGTCTATCAGTTCCACCACCTGCTGCCGGAATTCTCGGCGGCCGAGAACATCATCCTGCCGCAGCTCGCGAACGGCAGCTCCGACCGTGCCGCGCGGGCGCGGGCCGCCGACCTGCTGGAGCGCGTGGGTCTGGCGCATCGCGCTGGCCACCGCCCGGCGCAGCTCTCGGGCGGCGAGCAGCAGCGGGTGGCCTTCTGCCGGGCGCTGGCCAACGGCCCGGCGCTGCTGCTGGCGGACGAGCCGACCGGCAACCTCGATCCCGCGACCTCGGACAAGGTCTTCGACGTGCTGATGGCGCTGGTGCGCGACACCGGCCTCTCGGCGCTGATCGCGACGCATAACCTCGAGCTGGCGTCGCGCATGGACCGGGTGATCCGCCTGGGCGAGGCTCACGCATGACGCCCCGGCGGTGCACGCCCGGTGTACGCGCGGTGCACGGGTGCTGCACGGCCGTCACAGCGAAAACCCCAGCAATTGCTGGGCCTGGCGGCTTTGCGTCCCGCACTGTTGCGTCACGCAACGCGCGCAGCCGTTGCGCGGCCCTGCTGGCCGTTGCCCTGACCGCCGCGCCCGCTTCGGCCGACCCGTTCGAGCAATTCGGCACGGCGATGAAATACGGCCTGCCGCTCGCCGCCGCCGCCTGCGCCGCCGACCAGGACCGGCTGGAGGATTTCGCCGTCCGCGGCGTGCTGCAAGCCGCGCTGGTCTGGGGCATGAAGGCCTATTTCGACGGCCAGCCCATCTCGCGCCGGCCCTCCGGCGAAGGCAAGGGCTTCCCCTCCGGCCATACCGCGGCCGCCTTCTTCGGCGCCTCGGACCTCGCCGGAAAATGCTTCGAAGACAAACCCTTGGCCGGAGCCGCCGCCTATGGCGCCGCCGGCCTGACCGGCTGGAGCCGCCTCCACGCCGGCGAGCACACGCCCGAGCAGGTCTGGACCGGCGCCCTGATCGGCCTCAGCCTCGGCGCCGCCAGCTTCGGCATCGGCACCGACGGCGCCAGTTTCTCGGTCGGCCTGCGGTTCTGACCCGGCCCGCATATTCTCTTTTGTGCAGAAATATCCCGGGGGGAGC